>SYLK01000950.1 GCA_005809115.1 Planctomyces sp.
GTGATGGCCGTACGTGTCGTTGATGTGCTTGAACTTGTCGACATCGAGGAAGATCGCACTGAGAGGTCTCGTTCCCTCCTGCGCATGAAAGTCTTCCAGCATATGCCGCAGCTGCGTTTCCAGCTGACCCCGGTTGGCGACACCGGTGAGTGAATCCCGGGTTGCCGCCAGCTTCAGTTCCACATATTCGCGACTCTGGCGCCGGACACCACTCTTGTTGCGGAGCAGCTGAACGGCGCCGTAAACGTGCTCATTCGGGCCAACCACAGGTATTGTGTAGACGTCGACTTTGAAATGCCGCGTGTCACTGGTCTGACACAGCTGACTGGCGAACTGGGGGCGGCCGTTTTTCAGGACCTGCCCCATGGTCGTGCCTTCGCGGGTGTCCGGAGCTTCCGCCTCGTCCGTGACCGACGTGAGCTGGACATCGACGGGATGCCAGGTCCGGCCGAGAACACTGCTGAGCGTCAGCCCGGTCATGCCCGGCATGCCGTCGCTCCAGATGCAGTAGTTTTCGTAGGCATCCACGACAAAGTATCCGTCGTAGAGCTGCTGGAACTGGTACAGTGTATTGAGAATCTGGGTGAGGACGACGATCCCATTGCGATCGTCCACCGACAGATCAGCCTTCGTTTCCAGGGCCTGAAACGGGTCCGTATGCTGGAACAGGGTCTGGCCCTCATTTTCGTACCAGCGACTGAGTGCGCGCACAACGTTTCCGTCGTAGCGCGTGCCGGAGCTTTCATCCAGAATGCTCATCACCTCGGCATGCGTCATGCCGCGTCGGTAGGGTTTCGGGGAATTCAGCGAATCGTAGGCATCCGCAACTGCCAGGATGCGCGCTCCCAGCGGAATCTCCTGCGGCAGCGCCGGCATCTCGGCCACAACGGTGGCCCCGTCAAACGTATGGTACTGCATCGCCAGAATATTGATCACGGGGGCCGCGACATGCAGTGCCTGCAGCAGATTGACCGCAGCATGATGATGCAGCAGTACGAAATCGTACTCCTCACTGCTGAGTTTTCCGGGCTTCTTCAGCACATGTTCCGGGATACCCAGCTTCCCCAGGTCGTGCAGCAGAGCAGCCACCTCAAGCTGGCGACGCTGATCATCGTCCCAGCCGAGCAGGCGTGCGACGCCGCTGGCGATTGCCGCGATCCTCTGACTATGCAGCAGGATGGCCGGATCGCGCAGCTTCAGCGCACGCAGCAGCATCGTAATGACCGAACGCGAAATCACGGACCGATCGGCGTTTTCGTTGCGGTGCCGGCGGACTTCGGCCGACATGGCAAGCATCTTCAGCAGCACGGATGACGTGTCTGTGGGCACTGCCGGCAGCAGCGCCTCACAGCTGGCAGCCATCTCGCTGGTGATTGCAGTTGTGCTCACCGAATAGTCCAGATTTCCAGGAACGATGTTCGCAGTACGGCCGAGCGCCGATCTCGAACACCTGAGGAGAACGACGAAGTCACATCTGTCCGGCACAACCGACGGAGGTTCGGCCACGGGTTCGGCCAGTGTCGGCGATCGTCAACGCTGTCAGGAAACTCTATGTCACGAAACTGTGCCTGGTCAGAAATCACCGGAATTGTTCGCGATCGAACCGCCGGCGCAATCGCCTTCACCGCTCTGACAGGGTCAGCTCCACGTCGGACATGAGCGTTCTCAGTTGCGTGGCGGCACTGGTCGACCCAGTTCCTGCGAGCGCAGGGTGGCCGCCTGGACAGCGTTCATCAGGGCTGCTCGCAGTCCGCCACATTCCAGTGCGTGCAACCCAGCAATCGTCGTGCCGCCCGGACTGGTGACGGCATCCTTCAGCTCGCCCGGATGCTGTCCGGTCTGCAGGAGCATTGTGGCCGCTCCCGCCAGCGTCTGGGCGGCCAGCCGCGTGGCGACAACGCGTGACAAACCCATCCGGACGCCGCCGTCACTCAGCGCTTCTATCATCTGAAAGACGTAGGCGGGACCACTCCCTGACAAACCTGTAACGGCGTCCAGCAAATTTTCCGGCACCGCCTCAACAATTCCCACGGTTTCCAGCAGCGTCGTGATCAGCGCCATGTCGTCCGGCAGAGCGGATTTCCCCGCGCTGATGCCGCAGGCGCCCAGTCCCACGAGACACGGCGTATTGGGCATTACCCGGATCAGTCGGGTCCCGGCGGGCAGCACTCCCGACAGTCGTTCGAGCGTGATTCCGGCCGCCACCGAGACAACAATCTGAGTGGGGCGAATCACCGGCGCAATCTGGCTCAGCGCTTCATCCATCACCTGTGGCTTGACCGCCAGAATCACGATTGTCGCTCCGTTTGTCGCCGCTGCCGGCTGCTGCTCCGTGACCACACCCGGTACCGCCGCGGCGAATCGTTCCCGCGCAGCCGGCAGCGGATCAAATCCTGCAATCTGAGCAGCGCTCACCAGGTCTCTGGCAAAGCCCTGTGCCAGGGCTGTCGCCATCTGCCCCGTGCCGATGAAAGCGATTCTGTGAGTCTGAAACTGCATGAGGAATCTTTCCCGACCGTTGCGGAACACCTGCCCGCCGCGCGGACGGGTTCAAGTCCTTCCGCGCCTGTTGCGTGGAAGACTCCTGCTTCACGTGCCCGGCAGCCTGCATTCGGAGCAGGAACGCTGCAGGTATAACCGGGCACTGCGGCACTCGTCAACGATTCGTGGCCCGTCATGCCCACTTCTGGTTGCGCCCACACTCGGACGCCGTTCAGGACATCAGGCTCGGGCGGTACATCCGCGAAGCGGGTGTGTGCCGCCGGCACAGCCAGCCGCTTCGACGCGCCCAGAGGCAGTGTCAGCCCGAATCCGTTGATCGCCGCGCCTTTCCGCCCTGCCTGCCGGCTTTCGGTTTCGCGGCACCTTTGCGCCCTTTACCGGGTCGTCGTCGTCCTCCGCCGCGAGCAGCAAAGCCAGGTACATCCGCACCGTTGTCTTCGGGCAGCGGCTGACCGATCTGCGTTTTGAGATCCTGCACACGATCGCGCAACTGAGCTGCCCGTTCGAAATTCAATTGTTCGGCGGCTTCCAGCATCTCGCGTTCCAGTTCCGCAATGAATTCCAGCGTCACAAA
>SYLK01000951.1 GCA_005809115.1 Planctomyces sp.
CGACCAAAAAACAACTTCGCCGAGAAACGCTGCTTGAAACCCTCGCCAAAGCCGCCGAGGCCACGATCGGAAAACAGTCAAAAGAAGGGCAGGCCGCTTGATTGACTGACCTTCATCACCGGGATTTTGTTGTTATAGGGCGGGAGCCGGCGCCTGCGGTGAGAATGTTCAGTACGGTCGCACAGCAATCACACGATCTGGAGCGAATAAGCCGGTTACAGGGATGCCGCCACGCAGCAGAAGTATGCGCGGCAAATCGATCATGAGGGCATTGTCTCCGCGAGGTCGTCTCCGCGAAGAAACTGCGGCTGCCTGCCACGGGCTGCCGAAGTTTCCAGAATTCCATCCTGGCCAATATACTCTGCCGCCGTCCCTGGCGGTTGCCTCATCCAGCCAAACGGCATCACGTCCGAACGACTGACGCCCGGAATTCTTCTCGCCCGATTGTCCTGATATTCATTGCCATTGCCGGAGCCGCCGCATGCTGACGAACGACTCACGTCGGGGGGATTTCCCATCACTCGAGGGCCGGACTTACCTGAACACGGCGGCCGAAGGAATTCCGCCTCTGGTTGTACAGAACGCCCTGCAGCACTACTTCGCAGACAAGCAACTGGGAATGGATGGCCGTGTTCCGCATTTTCGGCAGCTTGAGCTGGCTCGGGAACTGGTCGCGCGGTTCTATGGGCTGACAGCAGATGAAATCGCGATCTGCTCCTGTTCCTCAGAAGCGTACAACCTCGCTGCGCTGGCTATGCGACTCAGCGAGGGCGACGAAGTTGTGATCAATGATCTGGATTTCCCGGCAGGGGTCACGCCGTGGCTCCAGTCCGGATCCCCGGCCACGGTGCGAACCTGGCGATCGCGCGACGGGGCGCTGCGGACGGAAGATCTTCTGCCCCTGCTGTCGCCGCGCACTCGCCTGGTGACGACATCGCTGGTCAGTTTCTACAACGGGTTTGTGCTGCCGCTTCCGGAAGTGCGGCATGTGGTGCGCCGTCACAGTCCCGCTCTGCTCAGCGTGGATGTGACGCAGGCACTCGGTCGGATCCCGCTCGATCTGCAGGACGTCGATCTGATCGTCAGCTCGACCCACAAATGGATTCTGGCCACGCACGGCGGCGGACTGGTCGGTGTCCCTCAGAAGCGGGCCGAGGAATGGACGGTGCCCGCCGGCGGATGGCTCCATCTGCAGGACGCTTTCGGGCCGAAACGCTTCGACGAGGCCGTCAGCCGTCCGGGCGCTGCCGGTTTTGCCGTCGGAATGCCGAATTTTCCGGCTGTTTATGCGATTCGCGCGGCTCTCGATTACCTCCATTCCATCGGTGTCGCGAACATTGATCGTGTGGCGAGACCTCTCACCGAACACTGCCTGCAGGAGCTGCGCAAGCTCCCGATCGAATTGCTCACCCCGCAGAACGGCCCCGTCGCAGGCATTCTGGCGTTCCGCCACCCTCAGGCTGAACGGATCCATCAGAAGCTGCTGGAACAGAAGATCCACGTCATGGCTCACGCCGGTCGTCTGCGTGTGGCTGTTCACGGGTACAATACGGAGCAGGATATCGAAACGTTCCTGAGAGCCCTGAAGGATCTGCTTGCGTCGGTCTGACTGTGGACTGGCCGGAACGCAGAATCCTGGCGGACCTGCACCACGCGATCTCCCGAGGCTGGAACCTGCGGTCCTGCCGTCCTGCCGTTTTCCCGGACACCGGAAGGATGTCATGTCAAGCGATGCGGATATTGCCGTGGAACACACAGGTTCCGGGGACGGACGAAGGCATGCGGCGCCGCCGTCCGCGGCTTTTACCCTGCTCCGGCTGATGCGGCTGCCCACGGTCTTCACAGCCTTCAGCAATATTCTGTGTGGATATCTGCTGACCCACAAAGTGACCGTCGCGCAGCTGACGTCCGAGTCAGATCTGCTGCTGCTGCTGACGGCCAGCGCCGGACTCTATCTGGGCGGCATGGTGCTGAACGATGTCTGCGATGCTGCGCTGGACGCCGTCGAACGTCCGGAACGCCCGATACCCTCCGGTCAGATTTCTCGCAGACAGGCTGCCGCTGTGGCGGTTTCGCTGATGCTGATCGGAGTCGTCGCAGCGGCTATGGCCGGTCCGGCCAGTCTTGCAGTGTCTCTGCTGCTGACGCTCCAGGTGGTCGGCTACGATGTCTGGCTGAAAAACACAGTCGCCGGTCCGCTCAGCATGGGCCTGTGCCGGTTTCTGAATGTCCTGCTGGGTGGCAGTGCGGCAGCATGGGCAGACCTCTGGCAACTGCCGCTCTGCGGCGCTGCGACCGGCCTGCTGGTGTACGTTCTGGGTGTTACCTGGTTTGCGCGGAATGAAGCGGGCACAAGTTCTCGCCGATCTCTCATCGCCAGCGTGGCTGTGCTGATGTGCGGGACCGGAATCGCCGCCGCGGTCATGACAGCATCAGCCAGTTCCGCCACGGCGCGCCAGGGAGGCTTGACCGCGCTCCTGTTGATTGCCCTCCACATCCTGTTCCGCACGGGTGCCGCGGTCGCAGATCCACAGCCGCGCCGGGTTCAGCAGACGGTGGGCCTGTTGCTCCTGTCAATCATCCTGATCGATGCGGCTCTTGTGTTTGCCATGACTGGTGACGGCAGCCTTGCGGCGATCGTGGTCGCACTGGTTCTGCCCGCGAGACTGATGCGACGAATCATCCCCCTCAGCTGATAGTCTGTCGGAATGCCGGGAACTGGTCTGGACACAAATCGCGGAATTCGGCAGACTCTGCCGCTGCATCGAAATCATCAGGTTTCGGCACTATTGGCAGATCTCCCGGATTCTCACCGGCTGCCAGCGTCCATCCTCCAGTGTCGCTGATCATCAGGTCCTCCTGACGGCCCTCCCCTCTCAGTTTGCCGCTTCCGCTCGTAAACTCCCTGTCTCTTCTCACCTTTGTCGGGTGTCGTGTCATGACGCGACTGGCGATCGCCGTTTGCTGTTATGCGGCCGTCTTTGCGGTTTCATTGCTGGCCGCCCTGCTGCTCAGGTTCGACTTTCAGCTGACGCCATATGCGCGCACGGTGTTCGTGGAGAGCGCATTGATCGTGGTGCTGCTGAAGGTGGTGATCGTTCTGTTTTTTCGGGACTGGCAGAGGCAATTGAGGTATTCGACGGCTCACGACCTGCTCTGGTCGTCAGCCATCTGCCTCGCGGGCGGAATCCTTGTGGCGGCGCTGCAGACGGCGCATGAAGCAGTACCGCGGATTCCACGCGGTGTCATTGCCATTGACATGGTGGTGTCGGCCGCCATCCTGTCAATGGTGCGGGTTTCGGCGAATCTGCTGCGGACCTGGCAGGCCGGACGCGCGGGATCCGATCGTCAGCGCAGCCTGATCTACGGTCGGCATGAGGACGCCATCAGCCTGCTGACGGCCATTCAATCGGGTTGCTCACGTCTGATGGTGGCCGGAATCGTCACACCGGAGAAAGTTCCGGGGGTTGGTCTGGTAAGCGGAGTCCCGACGTTTGACGTCTCACTGGGGCTGGGCGAGATCATCCGCCGAACGCGGGCGCAGCAGTTGCTGCTGCCCTCGAACCTTCCGGGACGCACGGTCCGTGAGGTGAGTGAAACGTGTCGGCAGCACGGGATCGAGGCACATCTGGTGCCTGCCGTGGATGAGATCTCGTCGCGCCGCTTTTCGCTTCGGATGCGTGACATCACGATCGATGATCTGCTGCGGCGGGAACCCACTCAGCTGGATCAGCACGGAATCCGCGGAATCATCGAACATCGGGTCGTGATGGTCACTGGCGCCGCGGGGAGTATCGGATCCGAAGTGTGCCGGCAATTGATGGATTTCGCACCGCGGAAGGTCGTCCTGCTGGACCAGTCAGAGTTTGGAATCTTTCAGATGGAGCAGGAATTTCTGGCGGAGGCGCGCCGCCGGGTGCGGCCACTGCCGCCCCTCGAGTTTGTGGTGGAAGACATCCGGGACGAAGCGTCGCTGGCTCGGGTCTTCATGCTGCACCGACCTGCGGTCATCTTTCACGCGGCGGCCTACAAGCACGTTCCCCTGATGGAAAGTAACCCGCAGGCCGCCATCGGCAACAATGTCTTCGGAACGCGGACCCTCGTGGACCTGGCGGATCGCTTCGGTGTGGAGCGGTTCGTCCTGATTTCCACCGACAAGGCCGTCCGACCGACCAATGTGATGGGCGCCACCAAACTGATCGCCGAACAATATCTCCACTCCGTGGCCGGCTCGTCGTCGACACGGTTCGTCACCGTCCGATTCGGCAATGTCCTGAATTCCGCCGGCAGTGTCGTCCCGACATTTCGGAAACAGATCGAAGATGGCGGACCCGTGACAGTGACCGATCCGGACATGCAGCGCTATTTCATGACGATCCCGGAGGCGGTGCAGCTGGTGCTGCAGTCAGCGGCCGTCGGTGAGGGCGGCGACGTCATGATCCTCGACATGGGTGAGCCTGTGCGTATCGTGGACCTGGCACGGGATATGATACGCCTGTCAGGCCAGCGTTTTCCGGAAGACATTGATATCGTCTTCACCGGACTGCGGCCGGGGGAGAAGCTGTACGAAGAGTTGTTTTATGAAAGTGAACAGTCCGCCTGCCGCGTGCATGAGAAAATCTTTCGCGCGACTCGGGCGAACTCCGCCGACGCAGCCGCGATCAGGGAAGACATCGCACGTCTGGCAGCCCACATCAATTCCAGCCGGGAAGAACTGACTTCTGTGCTCTGGCAGATCACCAGTCGACTTGCCGGTCACAGCTCCGCCGCAGCCCCGGAAGCAGCCACAGTCCGACGGGCCGCCTGATCAGACGGCCGCATTTCGCGGCAAAAAACTGCCGCCGCGGTCGGCACGTCATGTCGTGAGGAATCGACCTCCGGCGGGACTGACATCTGGCGATAACATTCCCGACGTTATTTATCCGCCAGGATTGCAGACAGGAAAATGGAAGACGCACAGCCTGCCGGGCGCTGGGGGACTCCCAGCATACGGCCACTGAACCACGACAATCGGTGAAGACCAGCCTGTCCCCGACAGCTCAATCGACCACGCGAGATTGTCTGTTCCGCTCCAGGTCAGTGGATGACGCAGGTCCGTGACAATACCGGTCCCTGACCGACCCCGAAACTGAGGCCACTCAGCGGCGCTGGCGAAACTGTTCAGCAGTCCGCAGCAGAGGCCAATGAATGCAGAAACGTTGCCATGCGACACGATCTCAGTACTCCACAATCAGACAAAAAAAGAATCTCATGCCCAAACCGGGACAGGCGTTCACACGCAACACACCGGCACCCGGAGCACACCCGAGACACGGTCGTTGGCGATGCATTTCAGGTCGATCAGAGATTTCTGGACCGAAATGCTCGGTGGAAAAGATGTTCACAAACATTTTTCTGTGTCTTCTCGCCTTCGACTCAGCATCCGGGCACATCCCGCTCAGCAGACACGCCCGACGCGAGGTTCCACTCAGAGTCGGCAGTCCTGCCGGCTCTGGACGGCGGATTGCACCGATGCCCCCCCCCTGGCGGCAGGATCGAACCCCCATTTTTCAAACACGCTGTCAGCCGTGTCCGTTCACGGCGCGCGCTGAGCCCGTTTTCAGACAGGATCCGGACCAGCGCCGTCCGACCAGAACGCGGATTTCTCGACGAAACGAATCTCACTGTATCAGCCGGTGCGTTCGTCGCACGATGCTTTGCGGCATGGACCGCAGGACCCGGTGAAGCATTTCCGGAAGCGATTCCGGACGGCAGCGGGACTGGCGTCAGCCCTCACTCCGGCGCGCGGCCGCCGACTGACTCGCCGCACCACCGTGCATCCCGCGTAACGCCGTCTGCCCAGCCAGTCTGATTCACCGGAGTTTCCCGGTTCATTTCACACAAAGATACACGGCACTCGTTCTTTCGTGCTCTGGGAAGTCCGCGTCATGTACCTTGACCAGCTCGCTGCATTTGCGCCGGTGGTTCTTCCCATTTACCCTCAATGAAAGCGGCAAGTATTTTGGCGAGAGCCATTTGATCTTCTTTGGTCGGTGCGTAACCAGCTATGTTGGCGTGGTTTGGATTCTTAGGCAGGTGCGGATCGGACTTCACATCAAGCGTATGAGTTCGGCAGCTACTTGCTCGAATATTGGCAAGCCCATAGAGCGTTCTCCGGCGTTCGGCTGCTAATCGTAGCCTGCTTGCCATGTTTCCTCCAGGGTTGCCTCGCGATGCCGATTGACTGACAATTCGACAAGCTTGTAGGGCAGGAACAGCTTGTGCTTCACAGTACCATTAGCACGCTTCTCGTCGCTGTAGACAATAAACCGAGCGAGCAGTTCATTGTCTGCGACCGATGGAATGTTCGCTGGATCCATCATCCTTCGAACACCCGAGCAATTTGACCAGGAATAATCTCGGGAATTCGCTCGATGTACCGAACAGAGCCGCGAGCGGACTCCGTCCCGATCAGCGCTGCCCAATGGAGTCGACTGTCCGGGGCGATACTGACTGAAAAAACGCGGCGGGGTGAACGATACCATTCCAGATTGATGTGCCCATCCGGCTCGCTGCTGGCTTCTGGTTGCGGAAACGCGAGGGGGAGGTTCTGGACAAATCGAATTGCAGTATCTTTGACCTCTTCGGTCACCGCAACTTCGTCATCGTTCGCCTTCCAACTTTCGTCGGTCGATTGCCACGCTTCGAAAACAGATTCAATAGCATCACTTCGGGATAATGTCACCGAAGCGTGGCATCGCTCCAGAATCTGATTTCGCACTTGCTCGATTAGCAGGGCCGCGTCGCTTGCACCTGAATGTACTGTTGCCATGATTCTGCACTTTAGGGCAATCTTTTACGACCTTTGAGTGATCAGGGCAGCAGCCCCGGTCGGAGGCCGTGGAGTTGCAATGAGCCAACCAGGCTGAAAAGACAAGAGCGAGACGAGCGAGCCATTTCTGTCATGTGCACAGGCTGATCAGGTCCTTGATCAGCGACCTGAATTTCCGCAGGTTTGGCATCGAAGGCAGAGTCGCCAGAAATTGTTTTCCCAGCATTTCCCGGGCGATTGTC
>SYLK01000952.1 GCA_005809115.1 Planctomyces sp.
CCGGGCACGCTCGGCCTGCGCGTGACAGTCACGCGCCAGCTTCTGATCGACCTGCCGCCGAGCTTCCTCGGCACGCGCCTCCCACGCGACGCGCTCCCGTTCCAGCTCGGCCGGTTCGCCTCGCGGCCGCAGCGGCAGCGCGACGGTGCCGCGACGGCCGCCAAATCCCCGCCGCTGCGGACGATGATCAGGTTCCAGTGGCTGGTGTTTCCATGCTCCCAGCGTGGCACCTGAGACAACCGGCCCCGCATAACGGAACTCCGTGCCCGCCGGTCCCAGAGCCTCCAGGGCAGACAGCGCCGCGAATCCCAGCATACGCCCGTTGCGGTCGGCGACGGCCGTGTCACCCACAAATCCGTCTCGCGGTCCAAGATCCCCCGAAGCGCCCTGCCAGAAGACGCAGGGAGCGCCCGTAACAGACGTGACCGTCTCACGCATCGCTCCCACAAAATCCGGACTGATCAGGGAGTTCTCCCAGCCCAGCGTCGTCGGATGACACGCGTAGTGGACCAGCACAGCGCGAACCCGCCCCTCGGGTGATGTGACACGGCCGACGGTGACCCGTTCATCGCAGGGACCACCGGGATTCGTACCGCAGACAAAGATCCCGGCCTCGTCGTCCCAGCAGTCCCGATGTGCGGCCATGGCGCAGCGGCTGTTCGCGTAACTGATCTCCGCCGGGGCCAGATCGGCAACGGCAGTCCGCGTCGCAGTCTCGAGTGCGTCACCGATTGCCGTCAGATAGGCGGGAATCAGGTCACCACCGGGAAGTTCAAACCGGTCGGGCGTATACCAGCCGGCCGCGTGCGAATGCGAATATCCCACGATCACCTGCTCCGGGCTGATGTCGGCCGCCAGACTCACCCGACGGATCAGCTCGGCGTGCTGGCTGCTGACAAAACCGCAGTGATCCAGCTCCCCGCGGATCAGGCCGGGCTTTGACTGCTCCAGGGATGAGACCGCGATCACATCGGCCTGCAGCGGGCGATGGATGCCGGTCGCACGATCATGCGTTGCAGCGCCAAACATGCGATGATAGATGCCGATCGGCGGAGTGATGTCGACCACTCCCAGCCCCCAGCGCACATTGGCCCGGGGGGTGATGATCTGTCGTGTGAGCACTTGTGCGGATCCCTTCTGAAAACGATGACCACTGTTCCGGGATGGTCCACACCAATCTGTGGCGCGAACCGGCCGGAACGCCGTAACGAATCATGATTCGCGTTGATCGCGTGGAAAATCAGAGCCCTCGCTCACGCCGTTCGCTGGCCTTCAATGATGTCGCAAAACCTGTCCGCCGCGGGCAGTCGTGAGCTGCCCGTCCCGGAGACTGACGATGCCGTTGACGATCACATGGACCATTCCCCGAGCGACCTGGTTGGGCTCAAACGTCGTACCGCATTCGCCGAATGTGGCAGCATCAAACACGGCCAGATCGGCGCGGGCGCCCGTCCGGATCACACCGCGGTCGGTCAGTCCGATGCGACGTGCCGGCAGAGAGGTCAGTCGCCGCACGGCTTCCTGAGTCGAGATCATGCCGACTTCCCGGACAAAGTGACGAAAGAACCAGGCTGCCCAGGTATAGGCGCCATGAAACGATGAACCGACCAGCGGGCCATCCGGAGCCAGTGCTGTGGCATCTGATCCGATCATGCACTCGGGATGTGCGAATGCCATCCGCAGGTCACTTTCACGATACGCCAGGGCGATCACCATCAGGCTGTGCAGATCATCCAGCTCCGCCAGCAGGATGTCGTAGATCGCATCAAACGGATCTGTCCCGCGCGCCTCAGCGATTTCAGCAATGCTCCGCCGCGAATACTCGGGAAAGGCGCGACACGCATAGACCACGATGCGGCTCCAGTCCGACCGCGCCAGTGCCGTGATGATGCTGTGATATTTTCGCAGTTCGCGGCGCGTAGCAGCACTTCGCAGCCGTTCCGCGATTTCCTGCCGCTCGCCCGCCAGTGCCCAGGGCGGCAGGACAGCGCTCAGATTCGTGGTGCCGAACAGTCGCGTGTGCATGTCAAAACCGACATCCACGCCCCGTCGATTGGCGGAATCCACCTGCTGCAGTGCCTGCTCCACCGCGAAACGGCCGTCTTCAATCAGGCGTGCCACGACGGAGATATGAGAAATCTGCAGCGGGATTCCGGCGGTGGCTGACGTGTCGATCGCCTCGGCAATCGTTTCCCGTGCCTCGCCCGGCAGATTCCTCGTGTGGGTGGCATAGAAACCACGGTAGCGCGATGACGTGCGACACAGCTCCGTCACTTCTTCCGCCGTGCAGCCGCGCTCCGGAGCGTATTCCAGACCGGTGGAGTACCCGAAGGCTCCTTCTTCCATTCCCTGTGACAGCAGCTGCTGCATCTGTCGCAGTTCCCCGGCCGTCGACGCTCGATCCACCAGTCCCGTGACGGCCAGCCGCAGATTTCCGTTCGGCACCAGCGTGGCGACATTGACCGCCGGCTGCCGTTCCTCCAGACAGCTGAGGTACTCATCCACACTGCGCCAGGGGATCTCATGGCTGGCAGAGCAACCGTAGATGTTGGACCGGGCAATGTCCGGATTGCCAATTGGCGCGCAGCCATGACCGCAGTTTCCCACCAGCTCGAAGGTGACTCCCTGAGTGATGGAGCTGACGGCACGCGGGTCGACCACCAGTGTAAAGTCCGAGTGGCTGTGGATGTCGATGAATCCGGGGGCCACAACCAGTCCTTCAGCCTCCAGAGTCGCGGTTCCCGGAGGGACTTCGAATTCACCGATCTGCGCGATGCGCCCCTGATGGACTGCGACGTCGGCGCGATACGGTTCACTGCCCGTACCATCCACGACGGTCCCCCCCCGAATCAGCAGGTCGACATTCATGATTCAGCTTCTCCTCTGTTCCCTGCGGTGAATCTGCGACAGTTCCGGAGCATGCTTCAGATCACGGCCGCAGGCTGTGTTCGAAAAATCGCTGCCACGCAGCGTCGATGTCCGGATGAGTCGCCTTGTGTCCACAGGTCAGCGGAACGTATTCAAAGCGATCGGCGATTCCCAGCAACTGGTACACTTCCTGCGCCCGCTCCACGTAGCCCCTGCTCTGACGATCATCCGAATCCGGAGCGGATTCACGATCCGTGCTGCAGCCGATGACCATGAGGTGCCGCGGCGCACACAGAGCAAGCAGTTCATGGTGGTCGCGTTCGAAACCGGGGCGTGCCGGATCGGCATCCAGCAGACTCCAGATTGTTCCCCGCAGCTCCGGCACTGGATAGTCACTGGTGCGGATACCGGGAAAGCGTCGATTCCAGTCCAGATACCACGGGTCCTGATAGTTGGTGTTTCCATAGATGGCCAGATGCGGATCAATGGCAGCGGTCGCTTGGATCTCCGGCGCAAAGGCGGCCA
>SYLK01000953.1 GCA_005809115.1 Planctomyces sp.
CAGGAACGCAATATCGCGCATGATATTTCGACCACCATCCAGGATGTCACGGTATCCTATACGGCTGCTCAGACCAACCTGAACCGCATGAAGGCCGCAGCGCAGCGCGTCGACCTGCTCGATGCCGAGCGAGAAGTCGGAACCACGACTCTGGACCTGGTCCTGCGTGCTCAGGCCAGCGTGGCAAGTGCTGAGAACGCGTTCTACCAGCAGGTCGTGCAGTACAATAAAGCGATCGCCGCGCTGCATCTCGCCACCGGCGATCTGCTGGAATTCCGCAACGTCTGGCTGGCCGAAGGTCGCTGGAACGCAGAGGCCTACGAAGATGCGCGGCTGCGGGCCGTCGCGCGGAGACACGCCTCAGACAATCCTCATCTGGCGACTGAGCCCCCTGAGTTCGTTTCGCCCGGTCCGGCCGGAACTGTTGAACTGCGACCTCCGGCGGCCTCTGAGTCACAGTCGCCCAGTGATGATGCCGCGGCCATACCCGAATCGGAGCCGTCCAGTCCCGATCCAGCCGACATGACGGATCCGACTGAACCAGTGGTGGGCGACGAGACTGCCCCGGTGGATCCGCAGATTCCCGGCCTGTCATCTGATCAGTCCGGAGCCTTTCGGGCTGAGGAATACGAGCGGGATCCCGATGCGGAATGACAACAGGGCGCGGGCCGGCAGGTCTGTTTCACGGAGCGCGACTCTGAGTCGTGGAGTCTCCCGCTGTCGAGATCTCGGCAAACGGCCAGCGTTCTGTCCACACCTGTTCCGCCTCGAACGACCTCAGCACGGCGAGCTGTCTGCGGCGCGTGGCGGGTAACTCGCGTTCGCCGGAATTGTCAGTAACGGCGCGCAGGATTTTCGCTGCCTCCGCGTATGCTCCCGTGGCGGCAAGCCCGCATGCCAGAGTCTCGCGAACCGCGTTGTTTTCTGCCTCGGCCGTCAGTGGTTCGAGCAGGCGTTGTCCGCGGTCCGGATCCCGCGCCGTGACCTCGGGACAGGTGATCAGAAACCGCGCGAAGTTCAGCTGCAGGTCGGGATTGTGCGGGAGATCCTGAATCGTTTCCTCGTATTTCCGACGTGCCACCTGATATTCGCCCGAGGCGCACAGGGCCAGTACTTCACCGATCCGCGGTGCGGCATCCTCGGGGGCAAGTTTCGCTGCGTCCGCATAACACTGACGGGCCTCGTCGAACCTCTGCAGCTGGAAATGGACTGCGGCCAGTGTCAGCTGCGGTCCCAGTCGACCCGGGCTGGCGTCCCGCCACGCCAGTGCTTCGGCCACAGCCTGCTCCCGCATCGCCGGTATCCGCGCATAGACCTGACTCAGCATTCCGCGTCCGACGCGACCCTGAGGATCTCGTCGCCGCACGTCTTCCAGTTCGGACCGGGCCTCGTCGAATTTTTCCTGTTTGACGAGCAGATCGGCATACTTCATGCGCATGGAAAGTGACTCGGGTGCCGTCAGCAGACCTTCCCTCAGCAGAGTCGAAGCTGCCGCAAAGTCCCCTCGGGCGATCAGCTGATCTGCCCGCTGGTTGACCTGAGAGGCGCTTCGATTGAGTCGGCGAACCTCCAGATACAGCGGGTTCGGATATTCGACGGGAGTCGGGCGTTGCTGCAGGTCTTCCGCCGTCACACACTCGACTGCGTCCCGATGCCGCCCGAGTTTCCGATATTCACTGGCCAGTGACTGCCGGATGGCGAGTGGCGGCTGACCGGTCGACGCGGTCAGAGCCGCCTGAAAGTCGCTGACGGCGCCCGGTGCATTTCCCTCCTGTGCGCGGAGCTGGCCGCGTCGGAACAGGGCGAACACACACTCCGGCCGCAACTGAAGCGCTTCATCGAACACGCGACTTGCCAGATCCCGCTGGTTCAGACGGACGGCCGCATCGCCCAGAAAGCAGAGCGCTGCGAGGCGATCATCTGCCGTCGCCGCAGCATCCTGCGGCATGAGTTCGAGGGCGCGAGTCATGGCAGCGACGGCGGAAGCGACATCCCCCGATCGAAAGCAGGAAATCGCCTGCAGGTACGGCCAGCGAAACTCACCCGAATCCAGCTGCTCAGCGTTCCGAAAACTGACTACGGCGGGCAGGGGCAGGTCGTAGGCCAGAAACACACGCCCAAGTTCACCAAATGCCCGCCCTTTCTGCAATGCGGTCACGCGGGAAGTCACCTGAATCCTGTCGCACAGCCGACGGACCTCCGACACATGGCGACGAGCGATTTCGGCGGCCGTGCCCCAGTCGGGCTCAGGTACCAAAGTCAGGTCCGGCTCCGCCGGACGACGTGACGCATTCAGCAGCAGGCAGGGACTGAGGCACACCAGGAGAAATCCGCTGACGGCCGCGAGCCGCCAGCGCCCGCGGCGCGGCGCAGCAACAAGCTGGAACATGATCTGCTGCTCCGTCACGGCAGTGATTCGCTGGCCGGATGCGCCGGATGCGCCGGATGCGCCGGATCTCCGGCATCCCGCGGTGTTGTCGTGGACAGGGAACGTCCAGTGCCCTTCTGCAGCGGGTAGTAACGATCCGGGACCAGATCGTGCCACACTTCCTCCTGACCACCGCGCCACTGCACCCGCACGGTTCCGGCATCTGCGGAGCTTCCCAGTCCGAACAGCAACCGCGGATCACCGGACGTCAGGTAGCTGCCATCCGTCCCCGCGCGGCGCATCTGAGACGGCTGACCGCTCCGTTCCAGCCACACCAGGGCTCCTGCCGTCTGTGCACTTCCGCCAGCCCCGTCGAGCAGTCGGACACCCAGCCAGTGGTTGTCCTGCCCCGTCTGGTTCAGCAGCAGGCGGACAGGACCGTTGTTGTTGCTGATCAGGATGTCTGTATCGCCGTCATTGTCAAGATCCGCAAACGCAGCACCGCGGCCGACGTCTTCCACCGCCAGAAATTCACCATCGGAAACCGCCGTGAATCCCGGTGTTGTCCCGCCCGTATTGCGGAACAGCAGGCTTCGCTGCCGAAGCGGTACGGAGATTCCGGCGTGCAACTGCTGTTCACTGATCTGCACATCTCCGTTGGTGGCGAAAATATCGAGCCAGCCATCGTTGTCATAGTCAATGGCTCCGGTACCAAAGCCGGTATAGGGACGAGTGGTAGCGTCGAGTCCCAGCGAGGCCGTGACGTCAGTAAACTGTGCGTCGCCGAGGTTTCGGTAATACGTCGCATGCTCGTTGCGCAGGTGCGTGATGAAGAGATCGAGCCTGCCCTGGTTGAAGAAATCCGCCGCAATAATCCCCATATTCCCCTGGCTC
>SYLK01000954.1 GCA_005809115.1 Planctomyces sp.
GAGGTGCGTCCGGACATGAACTTGACAAACTGTCGCCCCACAGTCCGCCCGATATTCAGCAACTGGCCAAAGGCACCAACCCCGACAACAGCGGTGCCGATCTGGTGTATTTCGAGGCGCCCGGCGGCGGCGCTGTGTTCTCCGTGGGGTCGCTCTGCTGGACCCTTTCCATCGCGGTGGATGACGATGTTTCCCAGGTGACTGCGAATGTCCTGAGGCGATTTCTGGCATGACTGACGTGCACCGAGACGAGGGTTCTGACGCTGGCACTGGGAATCCTTTCCGAACATCGCAGCGTGAGCCGCGAACGGAGACCGGATCGTCTGCCGATCGCCCCACGACAGTGCGTTACTCGCTGCTGGCAGGGCTCGCGCTCGCTGCCGCCAGCGCGTATCTCACCCGGACCTGCATCGCCGTGGCCAATACAACCATCCAGAAGGAGCTGAATTTCAGTAACGAACGGATGGGGCTGATCCTGGGAGCCTTCGCCGCCGGCTACATGTGGCTGCAGATTCCGGGAGGGTGGCTGGCGGATCGATTCGGACCACGGGCAGTGCTGAGCGGACTCAGCGTGGCCTGGTCTCTCTGCACGGTCTGGACCGGACTCGCCTGGTCGTTTTCCGGGTTGTTCCTGTCTCGCCAGCTGTACGGCGCGTTCCAGGCGGGACTCGTACCCTGTTCGGCGAAATTCCTCTCGAGCTGGGTACCTGTCAGTCAGCGGGGCATCGCGGGGGCACTGATCGGCAGCAGCATGTCCGCAGGAGCCATTGTCGCCACGGGACTGACGGCTCAACTGCTTCCGATCTTCGGGTGGCGCACCGTCATCCTGATGTATTCCGGCGTGGGGATCTGCTGGTCTGCCTGGTTCTTCCTGCGCTTTCGCGATCGTCCGGAACTGGATCCTTTGGCAAACGAGGCGGAACGCCGGCTGATCCGTGCCGGACCGGCTCACGCTGGAACCGTCAGCGAGGGCAGCCCTCCGCTGCACGAACCGGCCCACGGCCGGTCCAGCCTTGCGATGATGATTCTGACGAGTGGCAGCATGTGGGCCATCTGCTCGCAGGGTTTCTTCCGGGCCTTTGGTTATGAATTCTTCGTGACACAGTTTCCCGCCTACCTGGAAAAAGGCCACGCGCTGAAGGTGACCCAGGCCGGACTGCTCACGATGCTGCCTCTGGCTGGTGTCGTGACGGGCAGCCTGATGGGCGGCTGGCTGGTCGATTTCCTGCTGCGGAAAACCGGAAGCAAGTGGATCAGCCGAAGTCTGACAGGAGCGATGTCTCTGGGACTCTGCGGGGTCTTTACGCTCGCCGCAGCATGGGCCAGGCAGCCTCTGCTGGCGGTGATGATCATTTCCTGCGGGTCATTTCTCGCCAGCTTCGCCGGGCCCGCCACCTGGGCGGCCACCATGGATGTCAGCGGGAAACATACTGCCGTGATGTTTGGCATCATGAATATGGTCGGCAACGCCGGATCTCTGGCGTGTCCGATCACGGTTGGCTACCTGTTCAGCTACATTGAAGCAAACGATGCCAGCTGGGATCTGGTACTCTACCTGTTCGCTGCCGTCTACGCTGCGGGGGCGCTGTGCTGGCTGGTCCTGAATCCAGAGAGGTCGGCGGTCGAACCGCGCCTGGCCGCCCCCGGACTGCCGTGACGCAGGTGCATGTTTCCGGCGGGTTCCGCGGACACAATCCGCCTCCGGCTGACAAATGGAATTCCGTGATGCCCGCTGCGGTATCGTCAGCTGGCAGCGGAATGTCAGACGGCACAGTGATGGCGTGGCCTGACCTGTGTCAGGTGCGGCAGACGGCGTCCGGGAGGCTCAGGAAGTGATGTCCGTATCCGCCGTCTGGATCAGTTGATAGGCAGCCGCGGCATTTTCAGCGCTGCGCAGGTTGTTCAGGAAATCGGGCAGTCGCATCATACGGCCAAGACGCGCCAGGATCTGGAGATGGGTGGCGGAATCTCGCGCCAGCACCAGAAAGAACAAGTCGGTCATTGTTCTGCCGGGCGCGCCAAAGGGAATTCCGGATGACGTGCGCCCGAAAGCGATCACGGACTGTCCAAGTGCATCGGGCTGCGGGTTGCGTGGATGCGGTATCCCCACTCCGTTCTCGAAGCCGGTTGACATCACATCTTCCCGCTCACGGACAGCCTTCAGCACCGTGGCCGGATCCCAGACCTGCCATGTGCGTCCTGCGACCTCAATCAGTGCCTGCAGCACCGATGGTTTTGTGCCGGCATCGAGCGGCACTTCGCAGGTTTCCGGCCGCAGCAGTCCCGAAACCGGCAGCTGTCGCAGCTCTTCGGACTGTCTGGTCTGTTCCAGCTGCGCCAGATCGGAGTCGCAGTATCCACGCAGTTCCTGCTCCAGCCAGTACGTGATCTCGGTCGCATTGAATCGCCATTCACCGCCAACTTTCCGGCCGGGAACCAGACCGCGATTCACCAGACGCTCAACCTGACGGCGGTCACGTCCCAGATGCTGGACCAGGTCATCAAGGGTATAAAAATCTCGAGACATCGCGAACCTGGTTTCTGTATCCGAAGGCGGGTGTGACAGACGCTGCCGGCCAGCGTCCGGGAACGCGAAGATGGTGAGAAAATGCGGCGTACGAATTCTACACTTTCCCAGGCCGTCGGACAACGACTCCGGGAATGCACGGCCAGCGGCTCCGACTGCTGAGCCGTGCCTGATCAGATCCAGCTGTCCAGTTGCGTCACACACGCAATTCTGTCCCCGGGGGACAC
>SYLK01000955.1 GCA_005809115.1 Planctomyces sp.
ACAATGCCGCCACAACCCTTGAGCGAACCCTGCGCGACATACCGGCGGGCAGTGTCGATCAGATCATCCTGGTGGATGACTGCAGCCGGGACAACACGGTCGAAGTGGCCCGTTCGCTGGGACTGACCGTCATCCGGCATGAAAAGAACACGGGGTACGGCGGTAATCAGAAAACCTGCTACACGCATGCTCTGGAGCTGGGCGCGGACATTGTCGTGATGATCCACCCGGATTATCAGTACGACAGCCGAGTCATCCCGGTGGCGGCGGAATTGATCCGCCTGGGCAACTGCGACGTCATTCTGGGTTCGCGGATCCGCACGCGGGCAGAGGCGCTGCAGGGCGGCATGCCGGCCTGGAAGTATCTCGCGAACCGGCTGCTGACCATCTTCGAAAATGTTGCACTCGGCCAGAATCTGGGCGACTTTCACAGTGGTTTTCGCGCGTATCGCCGGGAAGTGCTGGAAACCGTACCGTGGCAGGTCAACTCGGATGATTTCGTGTTTGACACGCAGTTTCTGGCGCAGTCGGTGTACTTTGGCTTTCGCCTCGGTGACATTCCGGTCCCGGTCAGATACTTCGCGGAAGCCTCCAGCATCAATTTCCGCCGCAGCGTGCGATACGGTCTGCTGACGCTCTGGGTGATGCTGCAGTTCTGGCTCAATCGTCTGGGATTTTGTCATTCGCGGATTTTCCGGCGACGCGGCACGGTATAACGGGATGGACCTTCGGGAGCAAAACCCCTACGCGGCGCCGCCAGTTGTCGCAGACGTGCATGCGGACGCCTTGTCCGACGACGTGAGAGTCCGCACGGAACACATTGGCTGTGAACAGGAAGTGCGGTCGATCGGATGGCTGATGACCGTGGGAGGGGTCCTGGTGGTCGCGATCATCGTCCCGCTGGGGTTAACCCCGCCGATAACTCCGGGACCTGGTCCGGATCTTCTGACTCTGAGTACGATCGTCCTCGCGATGTTCGCACAGGTTGCCACTGGGATCGGCCTGCTGATGCTGCGCCGCTGGGCGCTGGCACCAGCCATAGTTGACTGCGTGCTGTGGCTGCTGTTCGTCCCGATTGGCACGGTGATTGGGCTGGCAGCACTGTGGATTCTCGGCCAATCTCGCGTGGCATTTGTCCTGACCGACGAATATCGAGGAGTGATCCTCATGACTCCGGGGATCAGGCGCAAGACGCCCCGGTACGCCTGGGCGATCTTTTTCGTCGCGCTGCTGGCCATGGTGGTCTTCGTATCGCTGATTCCGGGGCTCGCATGAAGTCTGCTCTGGAAACTCGCGGCGGGATCGCTCACAATCCGGACGATCGTTGAGGAGTCCTGGTGCAGGGCAGGGGTGACAATTCCACAGCAGGCTGGCCGGGGTGGGCAGAGATGGCAATTCAGCGACTGCTCCTGACGTGGCTGCTGATTTGCGGTGCCTTTTCGCGGAGCCGCACACTGGCGGAAGAGCTGGATTTCGACCGTCAGGTGTCGCCGATTCTCGCCGCTCACTGCCTCGACTGCCACAGTGGACTGGCGCCCAAAGGCGGGCTGCTGCTGAGCGAGGCCGCTGCGGCACGCCGAGGTGGCGACAGCGGTCCGGTCATCGTGCCGGGGAATCTCACGACCAGCCTCCTGTGGGATCGCGTGCGCACCGACGAGATGCCTCCCGGCCATCCCCTTTCAGCCGCAGCGAAGCAGGTTCTGGGCCGATGGATCGAGCAGGGTGCGACCTGGGGGACAAGCCCGATCGATGCGTTTCGTTTCACCACCGCCCGGCGCGCCGGTTATGACTGGTGGTCGCTCCAGCCGTTGCAGCCCGGCCCGCTGCCGGAACCGTTGGCCGCGCCGGCCTCAGCCGGTCTGCGGGAACTGCCGTCAGCAGTCGCGAATGGCCGGTCACGAAATGCCATTGATGACTTTGTTCTGCGACAGCTGCAGGGCGCAGGACTGACACCATCGCCCGAGGCCAGTCCGCGGACCCTGATCCGACGGCTGTTCTTTGATCTGACGGGCCTGCCGCCTTCCCCCGAGCAGGTGGCGAAATTTGTTGCGGACCCCTCGGACGAGGCCTTTCGCGATCTGGTCGAGGATTTGCTGGCATCGCCCCACTACGGCGAACGCTGGGCAAGACACTGGCTGGATGTGGTCCGCTTCGGCGAAAGCGACGGGTTTGAGCGGAATGCGGCCCGCGAAAATGCCTGGCACTATCGGGACTGGGTCATCCGCGCTCTCAATGAGGACCTGCCGTACGATGACTTCGTCCGTCAGCAGCTCGTGGGTGACCTGCAGCAGTCCGGTCCGGACGGTGCAGCGGCCGTCGGTTTCTGGGTCGCCGGAGTTCACAACACGGTTGTGGGTGGCAGCGAACGCATGAAGAAACTGGCACGCGAGGACGAACTGGAAGAAGTCCTGGCCACTGTCGGGCAGAGCTTCCTGGGACTGACTGTGAATTGTGCCAGGTGCCATGACCACAAGTTTGATCCGGTCCATCAGGCCGAATACTATCAGCTGGCTGCGGCTGTATCCGGACTTGGCTTCGGCGAGAAGACCGTAACGGCGCCAGCGGACGCTGCCCGCCTGGCCGAACTGGAAGCCGCAGTCGCCAGCAGCACAGCGGAACTCGCCGCCATCGACCGGCAGACGCGGGCTGAACTGCTGCAGGCAAGGGAGCGCGGTGAGGTCGCGACTTCCGAACCACCAGCCGCCTTTGCGCTGTGGGACTTCGAAGGCGACCTTCGGGACAGCGCAGGCCAGCTGCATTTAACGGCCGCGGGAGGGGTCGCGTTCGAGAACGGCGCCCTGGTGCTCCGCGGTGAACAGTTTGTCGTTACAGCGCCTCTGCCGCAGGAGATTCGCCAGAAAACTCTGGAGGCCTGGGTTCAGCTGGATCGCCCGGATCAGCGCGGTGGCGGGGTCATCGGAATTGAAACCACCGACGGAACCATTTTCGACGCACTGGTTTTCGGCGAACAGGAGCCGGGCAAGTGGATGGCCGGAAGCAATGGTTTCGTTCGCACGGAATCGTTTGAGGCCGAAACAGAAACCGAGGCGATAGATCGCCCTGTCCACCTCGCACTGGTGTACTACGAGGATGGTACGATCGCGGCTTATCGGGATGGTATCTCCTGGGGGCGGCCGATCCGCCGGGCACCGCTGCAGGTCTATGCCGCCGGTCAGTCGGAGATCGTGTTCGGCCTGCGTCATAAGCCGGCCGGACATGGCAAATTTCTGACGGCGAGGATTCATCGTGCCGGTTTCCACGACCGCGCCCTGTCAGCTGAGGAGGTCGCCGCCTGTGCCGGC
>SYLK01000956.1 GCA_005809115.1 Planctomyces sp.
ATACCCATGATCTGGCGCTGACAGACGAAACTGGCCGGTTCGTCCTGCAGGGACGCCGCAGCTCGCTGGTCAAAATCGCTGGTTTTCGTGTGCAGCCGTCGGACCTGGAGGAGTTCGCAGTCCGCAGACTGTCTGCGGCTCAGGCCGTGGCTGTCGCCTGCGAAACGCGTGACCGAGGAACTCGGCTGGCACTGTTTATCCGTCCTCTTTCCGGCGAAGCGGGCCTGTCTGCGGCGGAAGCCGTTGCGCGATGTCGCGCGGAGCTGCCGCGGCACTTCGTTCCGGATCTCATCCAGCAAGTGAGCGAATTCCCGCTGAATCATGCGTTAAAGACTGACCGCCTGGTACTCACTCGCGTGGCAGAGGAACAGATTTCCCGGCGATACCAGGCAGAAACCTGCAGCTCCTGAAAGAGATTTCAAACCATGGATGTATCCGATATTCAGAATCAACTCTGCGTCTTCCTGATCTCAGTGACCGGGAATGAGGCGCTGACGGGCGATACCGATCTGATCGAGGCCGGCGTCACGGATTCACTCACCATGATGGACCTGATGGTGTTCATTGAATCCGAATTTCGGCTGCGCCTGGACTTTCCTGATCTGACGCCGGACATCTTTCGCACGCCGCACACGATTGCCCGACTGATCGCCGCACGGCTGTCTTCTCTGCCCCGCGCACTGGCATCATAGTTCGGTTCCCCCGGGGGGGAATCACGGCAGTCTGTCGCCTTTTGTTCCCGGATGCAGGAAGACCCAGATCGATGTACTGGCCGACAGACTCTCAGCCCGTTCCGCTCACAGAACTTGGATGGGTCAATTCCCTGTATCTGGGGAACGCGAATTCGCGGACGGATCCCACGATCATCTGGGGGACGACCATTGACGCGGAACCACTCGAGTCGCTGATCTCCGCGCTTTCCCGCAGAGGCGGCCCGATCATTTCGCAGGCACACCTGCTGATTCGGGCCGTGGCTCAGGCCCTGATCCGGCATCCGCTGCTGAACTCACGCGTGATCGGACGCAGCGTTCATCGCTATCGAGGTGTCAGCATCGTGATGCCGATGCTGCAGACGCGGAGCGGAGAAGTCGATACGATTTTTCTGCAGAACGCTGAGTCCCTTTCCGTGACCGACATCGCCTGCAGACTCTGGGAGGAAGCTCGAGAACGAGCATTGCAGGCGGCGGCAGCGAAACGTCTCCGGACCCGAGAGTCGACACCGGCACTGCGACTGGCAGCCGCCGCGCGCTGGGCACGCGTGCACTGGGTGCGTTCCATGAGCTGGCTGGCGTTCGGAGTGACCAATCGGCTGCGGTTTCCGACGCTGTTTCAGTTCGACCGCGAATACAACGGAACAAATGCCTTCGTGAATTATCTCGGATTCCCGGGTGCGCCGCCGATGATCTCTTACAAACCCAGCTGTCTCAGCACGAACTCGTTTTCCGTGAGCGTGACCATGGGACCAGCCGAGGCGTGTGCGGTCGCGGTCAACGGCAGTGTTGCGATTCGCCGCCAGGCGCCCCTGTTTGTGCGCGTGGACCACCGCATGGTGAACGGATACCAGACAGGCCAGTTCGTCAGCACGCTCAGATCGTTCCTGATGAATCCGGACTCGCTGATGCCGACTGCGCTGCAACCAGCCGAGGCGATCGCTTCCTGATGAGTTCCTCCGCCGTCGCTGCCGCGTGACGTCGAACTCGATCGACGTCTGCTGTGCTCTCCGAAATTCGGCTCACCCGGCGGATTCCGTCAGCCGTCGGTCACCGCAGCTCGTCTGACCGGCTTTGTGGCATCCATTCCCAGCGCCGCAATGCCGGCGATCAGGAAGGCACCGGCACACGAAAGAAACACCAGCTTCTGACCAGCCCCGACAGCTGCGGTGGATTCGAGGATCCGCGGCACCATCATGGAGTTGAGGGCGGCTCCGAGATTTCCCCACATGTTGCCCCAGCCCTGAATCGCAGCCGTATTTCGCCCGCCCACATCCTGCATGAAAGCCCACGTCGACGGCGTGCCAACATCCGTCATCAGCGACACAACTCCACAGCAGGCAACAATTGCCCACAGGTTGTCCAGCGTCAGACAACAGATGTAAGCTGCGCCGGCGACCCAGCACGCCAGACACAGCGGGATCACCCGGCCGCGACGCAGTCCGAATTTCTTCACGCTGACGTCCGTGGCCCAGCCCCCCACCAGCTGCCCGACCATCCCCATGGCCAGTACCGCCGTCACCATCGCAGCTCCGATCGCCGTCGCCGCGTCCTCACGACTGCTGAACAGTCTCGGAAATCGGTCCGTGATCGCAGTGACAATCGGCGGCATCCCGGGGGATTCCTTCAGATATGTCGGCAGCCATGTGATCAGGAACACCCAGCCAATGTTGACGCAGAACTGAGTCAGTGAGTTCAGCCAGAGACTGCGACTGCAGCAGCAGGACCACAGCATCGGCAGAATCTCGCGCGGAGATGGCCGTGCATCGTCCACCGGCTGACCGATCAGCATACGCTCAGCCGCATTGCACCGAGGGTGCTCGGACGGCCGATCACGCACAATGATCCAGTAACTCAGGGCCACGCCGATCCCGGTCAACCCGTAGGCCCAGAGCGTCTCGCGCCATCCACCCAGAAACAGGATCAGCTGAGCCGTCAGCAGCGGCGCCAGTGTTCCACCCAGCCTGCCGCCAAACGATACCAGCGAACTCGCCCGACCACGCTGAATCGGCGGGATCCACCGCCGAATCATCGCACCACTGGTCGGGTACGCGCCCGCCTGTGCCACCCCCACTCCCAGCCGGGCCAGCAGCAGCCCCGAAACTCCCGTCATCAGTCCGGTCAGACCAGTCAGCAGCGACCATGCCAGAATATACCCGGTCATCATCCGCCGCGCACCATACCGGTCACTCACCCAGCCGGCCGGAACCTGAAAAAGTGCGTAGGTGAAGAAAAACGCACCCAGCACACTCCCAATCTGCTGCTTCGACAGCTGCAGATCACGCAGAAACCCGTCGGACTTTACGATCTCCCCCAGACACACCCGGTCCAGATACAGGCTGAACGACATCAGCACACTGATCGCGATGACCTGGTGACGCAGACCGGTGGCGTGCGGTGCCACCGGGATCGGTGATTGTCCCGTCGCGCGGTCAGTCTGCATGTGATCGTGCGGATTGTCGCGCCGGACCATGCCTGTGTTTCCTGCTGTCCCTGACGGACATAAGACTCTGTCGAAGTCGATTTCAGGTGTGCCTGTCCCCGGTGCTCGTCACTCGCCGCGATCACCGCCAGGATTCATCAAAATATCCGGCCTGAAGCACTGTCTCCCCCGGCGGTCCGCCACTCGACGGCTCTGTCTGCAACGGCACGGCTGCAAATTTCACCACGGCCCAGTCACCCCATCTCGGGAACAGCAGGTAGTTGACCCGTGCCAGTTCCGCTTCGCGAAACGTATGGCCGCTGTTCAGCACAATGTAATGATCATCCCCTCCCGGCAGCGGATTGGGGGCGATCAGCGCCGGGATGCGGTCCGCGGCTGAGTATTCTGCGTATTCATGGCCGCCAAGA
Organism: Planctomyces sp.; assembly: GCA_005809115.1. GTDB lineage: Bacteria > Planctomycetota > Planctomycetia > Planctomycetales > Planctomycetaceae > F1-80-MAGs062. The sequence goes on from SYLK01000956.1 coordinate 3,561, forward strand.
A
>SYLK01000957.1 GCA_005809115.1 Planctomyces sp.
CATCAGCCAGGGATGCGGGTAACTCGACAAGCCCACGCCGGCAGGCAGTTCACGGCGAAAATTGTCGAGCTGTGACTCGGTCAGACGCCCTTCCAGAAACGCGCGGGCATACATCCCGGGGGCGGCATGACCCTGAAAATAGACCATGTCGCCCGGATGATCGGCGGTGCGAGCATGAAAGAAATGGTTCTGCGCCACCTCATACAGCGTGGCGGAGGAAGCAAAGGTCGAAATATGGCCCCCGACGCCGCTGCCACTGTTGGCCGCGCGCACCACCATCGCCATCGCGTTCCACCGCACGAGATTCTTGATCCGACGTTCCATGTCCCGATTTCCGGGAAATTTCTCCTGATCAGAGTGATGAATCGTATTGATATACGGCGTGTTTGCCGTAAACGGCATGGTGACTCCACGCGAGTACGCACGCTCCTGCAGATGAATCAACAGCGATCGCAGTCGGTCCTCTCCGTAGCGATTCAGGATGTCTTCGAGCGACTCGCACCATTCCTGGAGTTCATCCGGATCGATTCCAGTCGTTGTTTCCGGGATCGCCTGCTCCACCATTTCGTCCCTCACACCTTGCGAATGCCGTTTCACCCATGGGATTCCAGCGGCGCCGGCGGTGCAATGTCCCCACAGCCGTTGTCGCGCCCCGACGGATTGTAGAGGCATCCGGCCAAAACAATCAATCCGACGATTGCTTCAGTCCAGCAGGCTCAGAATTGGTTCCCCCAGGGCCAGCTGGTGCGGACGATTCAGCGAATCCCGGATGGTCTGACGAGGATCCAGCCCCAGAATGTGGTAAATTGTGGCGGCGATATCAGCCGGCGTCACAGGATGACTGGCCGGATAGGCGGCAAAACTGTCGGACGATCCGTAGACCGTGCCGCGCCGGATGCCCGCTCCGGCCATCAGGATCGTGTAGCAATGCGGCCAGTGATCCCGGCCAGCCGGCGTGGCCCCGGCGCTGGACGTGATCTGCCCGACTTTTGGCGTGCGGCCGAATTCCCCCATCGCGACAACCAGCGTTTCCGACAACAGCCCGCGCTCGTCAAGATCCTGAAGCAATGCCGAAAATGCGCGATCAAACCAGGGCAGGATTGACTTCCTCAGCATCGCAAAGTGCTCCCGGTGACCGTCCCACGTCTGGTCGCTGCGACGCCCGGTGGCTACGGTCACAAGTCGTACTCCCGCCTCCACCAGCCTCCGACTCAGCAGCAGGCACTGTCCCAGGTGCGGCAATCCGCCAAATTGACGCGCCTCAATGGTTCGATCCAGCCGATCCGGAAGTCCATACCGCTCGCGAATCCTCACCGACTCACGGCTGACATCAAACGCCTCCCGCGTGCGGGCGGCTCCCAGCAGCGAAAAAGCCTTCTGGTGATGCTCGCTCAGCGCACTACTGCTCCCCGCAGCCAACGGCAGACCATTCAGTGCTTCCAGAAGCTCACGCCGTCCAGTCAGCCGCGACTGCGACAGACCATCGGGAAACAACAGCCCCGGGATCTGGTAGTCCGGCACGCTGGGATCACCTGACACCAGCGGATCACATCCAGCTCCCAGAAATCCACTTCTCTGTCCCGGCAGATCACTGCCGTTGTTGAACAGAATTTCCGGAATCTGGACGAACTCCGGCAGGTCCGGCAGCGGACGATTCCGCGCCAGAACGGAGCCAATCGACGGAAAATTCGATGAATCGTCCCGTACAATCAGACGCCCACCAGACACAGGTGAGCGTCCGGTCAGTGCGTAGTATGTGCCGGCATTGTGATCCACGATGTCATGGTGCACCGAGCGAATCAGAGCGACTCGATGCATCTGCTGCGCCAGCAGGGGCAGTTGATCGCAGACTTCGATACCCGGGACGGTCGTCGCGATCGGCTGGAATTCACCGCGAACAATCAGGGGCGCCTGCGGTTTCAGATCCCACAGATCCTGCTGCGCCGGACCGCCTTCGAGGAAAAACAGAATGCAGGATTTTGCCGCCGGCAGCGCACGGCCCGGTACGGCAGCGGCACGCAGGACTTCGGGAAGCGACAGCCCGAATGCTCCCAGGACTCCGGCCTGCACCAGGCCGCGACGTGTCGACAAGACCTCTGGCATGGAAATCAGGTCCTTTCCGACTTTCGCAGCGGGGAAAGCGCGCAGCGCGTGTCCAGCTGCAGAACTGCCGTCTTTTCCCGTGCACGCAACGACGTTTGATAATATCATGCACAAGTCTGGCAGGACACTCCAGGTTCGGGCGAAGCTGGTGAAGAACTCGCGAAAACACTGTTCAGGACGGCTCCGCCGTGGTCCCCTCTGACCGAACTGGCGTTCCTGCCGGAATCGATCGCGTTTCCTTTAATGTGAAGGAGCCGGGATTCCTGCAATCATGGGTTGACGAGAATTCATGCCGCTGACACTCGCCGAATACTCGGATCTCCTGGATGCCCGCCGGCTGATCTGGCCGCGAGTGCCGTCGGCGGTCTCTGTCAGAGCGACTCCGTTCCTGAATCCACTGCCGGGAATCCGCGCCGTGCTGTGGGATGTCTACGGGACACTTCTGCGCGTCTCGGATGGTAGTTTTCTGGTGTATCCCGAAAATGAGGTGCCTGTGCAGGTCGCACTGGAAAAGACAATTCACGAATTTTCCCTGTGGCAGGCAATGCATCGCAAACCCGGACCACCATGGCAGTCGATGATCGGGCAGTACCGGAACATCACTGACCGACTGGCCATGGATGCCACACAGCGCCGCGGCGACTTCATTGACGTCGATCTGAATGAGGTCTGGCGGGAGATCATCGACAAACTGCGACAGCGGGAATATCAGCACGACGCCAGTGTTTACGGCGACGAGCATGAATTTGTTGAAAAGGTCGCGTTTTTCTTTCACAGCTGTCTGCAGGGCATTGAGGCTCGGCC
>SYLK01000958.1 GCA_005809115.1 Planctomyces sp.
AGCACGTTCTGCATTACCCCTCCATTCAGCCATTCGGCCCCGATGTTCCGACCCTGTGCCCGATTCCCTTCGTTGCCATCGGCGGTTTCTAGCGTGATCCACCCGTTCCGTCGACCGATTCGCCCGGATTCCGGCGACCCCCGACGTGGATTCCTGATTCTCTCTGCATGGGATTCCCGGCATCGGATCAGTGCCAGTCACGGGCAGCCGAATCCCAGCCGCGGGCAGCCGAATCCCCGTCGCGGGCAGCCGAATCCCAGCCGCGGGCAGCCGAATCCCAGCCGCGGGCAGCCGAATCCCCGTCGCGGGCAGCCGAATCCCGCTTGAGTTGTCCGTCACAGATACGTATAAGGTGATGCGTGGAAAGTGGTTCCGGGGAGACTCAATCGGCGGGCCGGGGCGGGCCGCAGATCAGGCCGAGGTGGTGAGCAGTGCGTGTTTCCGGGCGCGCGGGGTGTTTCCATCCTGGGTCGCTGTCGTACGGAGATGTCATGAACCTGAGAGACTACATTCGTCCGATCGCCGATTTTCCGAAACCCGGCATCATGTTCCGGGACATTACTCCGCTGCTGAGATCTGCCAGCGCGATGAACGCGGCGATTGAGCGGCTGGCCGAATCGTTTCATGATCAGCAGAACACTCACATCCTGGCGGCGGAAGCGCGAGGTTTCGTGATTGGTGCTCCGCTGGCAGTGCGACTTGGCGCCGGATTCATCCCCGTGCGAAAGCCGGGAAAGCTGCCTGCTGCCACCGACGCCTTCCGCTATGACCTGGAGTACGGTTCTGACTCGCTGGAAATCCATCAGGATGCCATCTCGCCGGGTGATCGCGTCCTTTTGGTCGACGACCTGCTCGCCACCGGCGGGACAACAGAGGCCTGTCTGCGCCTGGCGCAGAGACAACAGGCTGTGGTGGTGGGAGCCGCGTTTCTGGTGGAACTGAAGTTTCTGAATGGTCGCGCTCGGCTGCAGCCCGTGTCAGTCAGCAGCCTGATTACCTATCATACCGAAGACCCTGACGAGTGAGGTGCGAATCCGGTTCGAGAACGATCGGAGGCAATATGCAGCATGGTTCCTCTCCGCCGATCATTCCGCCGCTTTCGCTGGATGTGATTTCGTCCGATCCGATTCCCTACATCTGTCCAGGCAGCAGCAGTCCGGTTTCCCGTGCGGTTCATCTGGCACGCATCAACGCCGCGTGGCCTGGCTGTGACCAGTGTAACTGGCGTGACGACAGCGAGGGGCTGGCCGGGCAGACGGTGATTCGATCCCGCCAGATCCGGCAGCAGAGATCCGCCGGCATTTGCAGAACCGAATTCGGAGTCCGTGGCCAGTATATCAATCGACTCGACCGTCGCCTGGCCCGTCGCCTGACGCAGGCGTTCTGTGAGTTCTTCGCCAGCGGCCACACGGTTCACCTGAACTCGGTGAGTTCTTCGGAAGTGCAGCCACAACAGGTGCCGGTCTCGTCCGTAGTCGCCGGATTTGATGCCCGGTCGTCGTCGCCCGACATTTTCGTCGGAGTCATCTCGGCGATTCGCGAATTCGGGCTCGACATCATCGATATCGGTCGGAGTACGGCCGCATCGCTCAGCGAGGCTGTTCGCAGCTATCCCGTGGCCGCCGGGGGAGTTTTCGTCACGGGCGCCGACCTGCCTCCGTCATTTACCGGGATCGATGCCTTCGATCGTCAGGGCGATCCTGTGCCGGTTGCCTGGCAGAACCATGGATTCGATCTGACTGCGGAAACAGTCACTTCGCCTCCGGCAGAGCTGGCGAGTGCCGATTCTGCAGCGAATCAGGCCAGTGCTCGCTCCGCAGAGACTCGCCCGTCCCTGATGCTGACCGACAGAGCCGAAACCGGCGGCGGCCTGGCACATCGCCGGATGTCGCGCCGTGGCGGATCTCATCAGGTGGCCTCGTTCGAAGACTGCTACCGCAGCTGGCTGAAACGCTGGTATCCCCGGCAGCCTGCCGCGCGGGTTGTCGTGCACTGCAGCGATCCACTGATTCGGGAGCGAGTGCGCTGGCTGGCGGAGAAAACAGAGCTGGATGCCGTCAGCCGCAGTTCACCCGCCGGTGCAGATCCGGCCGGTACAACCTGTCACGTGATGATCACGGAAGACGATCGCGTGTTCCGGATTGGCGACGGTCGCGGGCGCTTCTGGTCCGAAGTGGAGCTGGCAGATCGCCTGAATCGGCTGCTGCGCCACCAGCCATCGCACGTGACCGCACATGCCGACGAAGGATCATGCCGCTTCTGGCTGACCGATGCGGGGCGTCCGGCATCAGGATTTCCGACCGAACAGATTCGCGACGCTCTGGCGACACTGGGCCTGCTGCTGAAGCTGACAGCTGGCACCGGCGCGCTGCCCCCCGGGTCCGTCAGAGGATGAATCCCCGTGTCGTACCGCACAGCGGCGAACAGGCAGGACGAATGCAGGTCGGACGCATCATGTCTCGTCGACATCCGTTTCGAGACCCAGAGCCTGCATGCGACGATAGAGTTTCGGCCGCGTCAGCCCGAGGCGTCGAGCCGCCTCCGCCTTGTTGTCTCGACAGCCGCGGAGCGCCGCGTGGATGACATCGCGTTCAAAGTGCTGCAACAGATTCTCGAGCGACACCGTGGCAGATTCCGGCAGCACCGGGTATCGCTGGGCATCGCGACCAACGCGAAAACCGAAGGGCAGATCGGCCGTCTGAATCTCCGCGGTCCGACACTGCTGGCAGGCAGACGCAATCATGGCTTTGAGTTCCCGCACCTGGCCGGGCCAGCGGTACGTCCGGAGTTCGCTGGCAACATCCCCGGCTGCCCGTTCAGCCGCAGTGCGGTGATCCCTCCGATTTTCTTCAATAAACTGCTGAACCAGGAGCAGCACATCGTCGCCCCGATCGTGCAGCGGCGGCAGGTGAATTTCCATTGTTGTCAGCCGCGCGGCCAGTTCCGGCAGAAGGTTGCCGGATTTCTCAAGCACCGTGAGACTCTGGTCACTGGTCGCTCCCAGCCAGAGAGCCCCGTCGTCCAGACGGCCGTGCTGCAGGAACCAGAGCTGAACCTCCTGGGCCAGTCGCTCGATTCCGCACAGCAGCAGCAGCCCGGTCTGACGGTGCGGCGCGGTGCCTGCGTCCGACTCACTGTCTGTCCGGAGCTGATGGATCGTGGTGAGCAGCATCGCGGACGTCAGCAGGTGGCAGTTCAGCGCTGCAAACGATCCGGCCGAACGCGATGACCGGCCGTGGATCAATCGGGCCAGATGGCGACGTCCGCTGCCCTCAGGACCGATCAGCGCGAAACTGCACCGCGTGTCTCCGACGACCTCTGCCTGACGAAGTGCCCGGAGAATCTCGGGGCAGCGACCAATGAACGAGTCCTGGCGGAACCGTCGCCGCAGATCCAGTCGCAGCGCACTGATCTCCGCGTGCAGGTGGCGTCCGGCCGACGCATCCCCCGCACTGCCGTGTCCGAGGTCCGCACCGGCACCCGGGAATCGGGGCTGATCCGTCGGTTCTGTCAGGACAATCAGGACTGCCGCCGTCAGACCATCCGACTGCTGCAACGGAACGAAAGTGACAGTCAGCCGGCAGATCGCACCGCTGCGGTGCGGCAGGACTGTCATCTGCGTCATGACCTGCCCCGCCCAGCATTCCGCGGGCGGTGCCAAAGCGGTCGCCACAGTGTCGATCGGTACCGCGGTCGACGGAGCACCTCGGTCGCACCGCACATCCTCCAGGTCCTCCGCCGTCCACCCGATCAGTCGCTGGATTCCCGGGTTGACCATCCGAATTGCCCGGTCATTGTCAATCACCAGAAGCGCCGTCTGTCCCCCTTCAATCAGCTGCAGCAACGGCAGACGTCGGTGTCGTCCCACGATCAACTCTCCCTCACCGGATGCCGGAGGTCCTGAGGTATCGTTCGGCAAACCGCGTGACCAGCAGGGGAGCGGGAATCTTCCGCAGGGCGAAGATCCCTGCCCCGGAGCCGATCGCTGTCAGGACAACTCCCATGATTCGGCACGTGGCCGTCCTTTCTCCCGCCATCACCAGTACCAGGGCCGATACTGCCAGGATGAGGCTCGCGGAAAGACATCCACGCGTGAGACACTCGGCTGACGGTCGAGAGGCTGGCGACTCCGGAAAATACTCGGTAACCGCCGCCAGGCACCCGTGAAAGCTGCCCGATATTGCCAGCAGGCCGGCGACGGCCATGAACACCCGCGCTGCCTCAGGCTCGCCCTCGATCGTGGCACCCGCCATCGTCAGGAACGACAATAGCAGAAACAGGGGTAATGCCAGAGTATTTCCCATGTGGTGAACGATACTGCGAAAGATGCCGGTCCCGGCCGCCACCGCCGCGCCGAACAGCCAGAGACGTGCGCCAACCGGAATCAAGCTGCCGCCCGATGCTCCACCCGGAACCGTGTCCGCAACGCGAATCGCGGCAGCCAGAACTTCCAGCAGCGGACCAAAAAACAGCAGCAGCCCCGCCAGACTCAGCACAGTACCAATCCACATCGGTGTGCGACGGACCGTCAGCCCGGTGTTGCCGCAGCAGTCTGCTGCCGAGCAGGACTCGAACCCGCCCGGCGTGGTCAGACACCCTGCCGTCGGCACGCCGTTGACGACCGAACTGCCACAGCTGCTCCCGCTCGGGACCGGGTCCGGCGGTGTATTCAAACTCATCCTGATGTCGGCGCGGCCCGCGTCAGCTGAGGGCACCGCAACGTCGCGGAACATCAGGTTCATGATCAGAACGACAGAACTGCCAAGAATTGCAGTGGTCAGTACAGGCGACGGGGTGAGTGTCAGGAGTCCGGCCGCCACGAGAAAGAAGCACGAGAACCCCAGACTGACGACAGTCATCGCCTGCCACCGCCACCGGTTCGGAACAGCGCGCCGCACTGTTCGCTCTGCTGCTGCCCAGGAGAGCGCCCCGGCGATACCGGTCAGGGCTCTCGTGATCGCGACCAGAGTCCATGATCCGGCCACTCCGGATGCTGCGGCGGCTGCCAGCGTCAGCAGAAGAAACACGGCAGGCTGTCTGTGCATCAGATGGCCCCGCAGGAATCGCGCACTCAGCTGAAAGCCCGCCGCCAGACCCAGCAGGAACACGCTGTCCAGAAGCATGCGAGCACCTCGCGGACTGCCGGTCAGGAGAACCGGCGGAGCAGCGCGGTGTGTCTCCGGGAGGATACTCCAGGCGAAGCAGAGCCCCAGCAGTGCCTGTGCCGCGAACAGCACGGCCATCTGATACCGGAACTGAGACTTGCCAGGCTTTTCCGCCGCATCACATGTCATCAGAGGGCACCTGCAGAGAAACGGCTCAGGGCTGACTGTAGTCCAGTGTCACCGTGCGGCGTTCGAAACTCAGCTCCAGACGCTGCTTCACGGCATCGATCAGCAGCCAGTGCGAATTGAAGCCCATTCCGACGTCGTCAGACACGTAGACGTCGTTACCGGTCTGCACATCAACAACCTGCACACCGGCGCGCGTCGGTCGGGCACCGCTCTCCTTCACGATCTGCGTTCTGGAGAGCAGCACCAGGATCGGAGCATTCGTCAGAGTCGG
>SYLK01000959.1 GCA_005809115.1 Planctomyces sp.
CCAGCGCCGTCTTTCCTCCGCCGGTGTCGCCGAGAAAGTGAGCATGCTCGCGCAGGACAGCCCGGGGAACCAGGAGCGGACTTCCATCAGCCAGGACCCTTCCCATGTACAGACTCAACCGTTCGATCGGATCCACGGAGTCCCGAATCAATTCAATGAGCCGTTCCCACTCCGTGGCAGAATTGTCCGGACGCTGGGTTTCGCACACGGCAACCAGGAGCGGGAGCAGCACCAGGCCGGGCAGGAGCCAGACCAGACAGGTTGGAACAAAAGCCGAACAGGCAAGGCGCGCAGCTCCCATGGCGATCTCGGCAGAAATCCCCGGGGACTCATCCCAGCGCTCGCGGGGCGGCATGCAGAGGCGTACAGCAGCCGGAAGATCGGCCACCGGCTGATCGATACGTGTCGCCCGTGACCATGCGTCGGCCGCAAGAAAGACACAGGCGGCTGCCAGGACACAGCGCCGCTTCCTCGGGCCGGCCATGCTCTGGTGCAGTCCTGGCGCCGAGACGTCGTCGGGGTTGTACGAATACCAGGATTTGATGGCCGCCCCGAATGCTGCGATGCACCGCCACGGTGTGTGACGAACACCGGCATAGGCAATCTGAACACAAACAAACGTGGTCACGGCAGCCAGGCAGCCGATCGAGGAGGTGAACCACCAGCAGCCGAGCAGAAAGACTGGGATGCCAATCATTCCTGCCGCGGCTGCGGTCCAGTGCCTGACAAGTCCGTACCGCTCCTCGGCATCGGGCTGCGAGGCGGCACCACAGCCGATCGAATGACACGCCAGCAGTGCCGTGAAGAAAACAACGAATGCCAGAGTCAGGACCGCCCGAACGGAATCCGGGACGAATTTCAGCCAGCAGAACGGAAACACCAGAAAAGCCAGGTGTTCCCACCGCAGACCGGGCTCACCTACCACTGTCGGAAGGACGATCAGGAACACCAGAGTGACGACGAAAAACGTGAGCAGTGGCGGTAAGGCCCACGATTGAGACAGTTCCATCAGCCAGTTTGCAACGATTGTGGCGGCTGCCAGGAGTACATGGTGAGCGGTCTGACTCGGGGCGGCCGCTGCCGACAGGCTGCCTGACGGCGACTGCCAGGCGAAGAGGACTGACGGACGGGAGCCTGGCAGCCGGTCGTGTTGTACGGGGTTTCCGACCTGCTGAAAATAAACGTTACGCATGTTTCGCAACTCCGGTGGAGAGACCAGGCAGGCAGGGAACAACGGCCAGATGGAGTTCCAGCCCCGCGGGCCAGATGTGTCGTGAAAGGGATCGGCGAATTGCTTCGGCCTTCGAGACGTGCCCGGTAATCACGACGAGTCGCAGACGACGACTGGCTGCCGTCTGCCGGAACGCCTCCAGTCGGAGCCGTTCCTGAATGACTCGGTCGCACTTGCGGGCGACGTGGTCGGCCGTTCCTCCCAGGTCGACCTGGAGGAGCTCGATCACAGAGCCCCGATCGGTTTCGTCAAGACAATACGCGGCCTCACCGTGCTCTCGGGGCAGCCACGGGAGCTCGGCCTTCAGTTCGTGGCGGCGGAGGCGACGGTGATAGCGAACGCCAAGCGTCGCGTAGGAAAGAATGGCATACTCGGTCGCGAGGGACTGTGGGCCGGGCGGCCATGCCCAGTGCGGCGGGAGTCCCATTTCTGCGACGGAACGTTGGCCGAGGAAGAAGCAGTTCTGCGGGTGCCGCAATGGACGACTCCGCAGATAGGCGCTCGCACAGAGCCGTGCGGTGACCTTGCGGACAGCGGCTGGTCCCTTGCCTGGAAACAACAGTCGGCCGATCACCTGATTCGTGCTGAGGCGGAATCGGGACACGTGCTCGACGATAGCGGCGTCACGGTCGCTTGCCTTGTGCTTGTCGGGGTGGCAGGAAAGGTGGTGCATGGACGTCTTAGTACAGCCAGTAGGGAAGGGACCGATCGGAACAGTGCTCGTGGAAATCCCGGACTCGCTCCGGCCGGTAGGCACCCCCGAACTCGATTGCCGCCGTCACCCGATCTGAGGAATCCACAAGGAACGCATCGGGGAGTTTTCCGCCCTCACGGTCTGCCGCCAGCAGGTCTTCGCCCCGCCAGGCATCGGCCAGCGGGGATTGCTGCCGCCGAAGGGAGAGCCAGACGGCGGCCACGCCGAGGTCGTGCGTGGCCTGAGTCGGGTGCGGGAGCTGTTTTCGTCCTCGGCCGCCGCAGAGTCTCTGAGCTTCGTGCGTGGCGACCACCGCGGTCATGAAACGTACAGCACGCCCCTTCCAGCGGCGGACCAGCTGAAAACTCACCGCACCGGCGTCCGGCGGCAAATCACCGGGCTTCCAGCAGAAGACGGGAGAGTCGACCGGCGGTAGTGGGCGGGCGGCGACCTGAATCGACTGAACGAGGCCGGCTCCCTCCAGAAACCTGAGTCGGCGCCGCGCATTGGCGACTTCACTGTGAAACCAGGTTTCGGCCAGTTGCCGCTGCGAGAACAGGCGGACCCGGGTCAGGAGTGCGACCAGAATCTCGCGGTCGCGATGCGTGAGTTGGCCGGGAGCAGACATGGCAGTAAGCGTATCCATTGTTCGTGACGGCTGCGGTTTCTCTGTGCCCTTGCAGCGTGCGCTCCGATGTCCGGGCGACAGATTGCAGGCTTCTGCTTTGGATTCCTTCGGCTGAACGATACCGGCCGCCGAAGGATCACGACCGCCACAGTTGTGTCAGAAGCTCGACAACTGCTGGCTGGCGAACAGCTGCGTTTCTCGGTCGGCTGAGATCCAACCCGCGGCTACAGGTCGAGGTCGTCTGTGGGTGGCGTTGCGGAAGGCTTGCGGGGCTGTCGTAAGCGTCTCGAGGCCATCGGTTCGGCCTGCGTCATTCGGGACAGCCCCGCCGCACCGGGATCAGGCAGGCCGGTCTGTGCTCCGAGGTTCTCGATCAGTCGCACGCCGGCTCGACAGGGATCATCAGTGCCCAGCTCCGCCATGCGGCTCCTCAGCGCCGTTGCCACATGCGGCATGCCCATCGAATCATATTTTCTGGCGGCCTCTTCCAGTTCCGCCTGATCCTCAGCCGCAAGCAGCGAACGCATCGCTTCCAGGCGCCCGGCAACCAGGCTTGTGACAACCGGGACAATCCGGACCGCCAGCTGGTCCAGAAATTTTCGCAACATCGCGTGCATGGTTTCTCCTCCTCGGGCGAGCTGAAAATGTGAAGTCGGGAGGATACGCGGGCGCATCACGTGCTGCTGCCAATCGTCGGCACACGTGATGCGTCAAGTTTGTATATGCGTCTTCGTATTACGAATAATTTTCCACTGAGGCAGGAGCCGCAGTGTCGCTGAGACTGGACGACGTTGCTGCCAGCTCCTGTTGCCGAAAGCCCACCATTGAGGTGGGTCTCATGTTTCAGCCCCCCTGAATTGACTGATCCTGGAACCGCAATCCCGCTTGCGGCTGTCGCAGTCGGAGGCGAACACCCATTCGGAGGCAGAAACGTTGCTCCAAGACGCTTGCGAAAAGAGGCAGTCTTTTTCGCTGCCAGTGGTAGAACCTGTTTCGTGGGCGACACATCCCAGGGTTTGGCCGGACTTTTCCGGCCGACGGTTCCAAAAGAGGTTGAAAGGAATTGCCATGACACATCGAGCGACCTTTGACGGCTGGCTTGACGTTGCTGACCAATTGGAGTCGGAACTCGCCAGTGCTCCGGCTGCGGCCGTTGAACCGGCTCGTGCCGAGGAGGCCCCGTGGACACCGGCGAGACCGGATCCGTTCGGTCAGGACTGGAAATGGCTGACAATTGACGTCCCGCCAGAGATTCTCCACGCCGCTATAGCGGCGCGTGAGGAGATCTGATCGGACTTGCTGTCAGTCTGTCGACGAGCGCGGGGACGTCATGGTAATTCGAATATGGAATGCGTGTGTCCCCACGCCCAGAATCTCCACGATCTTGCCTCCCGGCTCCGGCGCAATTGCCATGATTCCGGTCCAATCGGTTCACTTTACATCTGCTGAACGGCAACTATATTGGACGGCAGATCACTATGGGGTCAACTGCGTTGTGAATGGCGGGTGCCTTTGAGGTCCCCTTCAGCGAGGCTGGCTCAACGCTCGAAGAGTTCACACTGGATGGCGGGCCGCCAATGCAGTCTGACAGTTCTCACGAAGTGGATCCGCAGATCCTCGCGGCCTTCCAATTGCTTGCTGATTCGGCCACGACTGGCAAACGGCCCGGTCCGCCATTCGCGCAGCGCGCCTTTGAGTTGCTCGCCGAACACAAGCTGACGAGGGGGAAGGTTTCCGGGAAGATCTCCCATTGCCTTGAACGGGCCATTAATGCGGCCTACAGGAAAAGTTTGCTGTCGCGGCTCGACGTTAGACAGACACCAGTGCTTCTCAGTGAGCTGAGTCGGAATAGCGGAAATGTCACCAGGGGCAAGGGACGTGAATTCCGCATGGACTTGTTTTTTCCCATCGCCGTCGGCCGCAATCTGGAACCCAGGGAGTTTATCCCGGAGATTTCAGTCATCACCGCAGTTGGAGCCCTGGAGACGGTTGGGGCGTGCGGCCGCATGCTCGACGCAGAGAAATATTCCGATGCCATCTGTGATGCCTGGCACCTGCGCACGGCGATGTTTCTGCTCGAACATGATCGAGTTGATGATCTGTTTCGATCCTACGACACGAAGGATCGCCTCGGCATGGAGGGAGTGATCGCCGAGATTCTGACGGCCGACGGCGAGACGCTGCGAAAATTTGCCCGGCATTCTGTAACCGACAATGACTGCCTGTTCGTGGTGGCGAAGTGGATGATTCCCGTGTCGGCGTGGTATTGGACGTTGCCCTTGGCGTTTGAGGAGGGGTTCGATGACTGGTTCGCGCGAAACGCTTGAGCACTGGCTCGATGTTGCCGACCAGCTGGAGAAGCAGCAGCAATCCGCCAGCGAGCCGGAACCGGACTCTGCTGTTGCAGGCGAGGTGTGGATTCCTCGTTCGCCGGACCCGTTCGGTCACGACTGGAAATGGCTCCAGGCTCAGGTCGATCCCGGTGAATTGCGGGTGATCGCTGATGGAGTGCGCGCTGAAGACGCATCCGCCGTTGTCAGGCCATCACGCGCCACACCTGTGGCATCACCACCTGCCGAAACGCCCCGGTCCGCAGACCGGTCGACGTCGAGCCCCCGGCGTGTGCGCATCAGCCATGCCCTCATGGCTTTGGCCGCCGCATTGCTCATTGGGGTTGGCCTGGGACAGTGGGGCATCCTCGATAATCCCTGGGCCAGCAATGGCGTGATTGCGGTCGCCAGCCTTGACCTGCAGTTGTCGCCACCGACCGTGCGGGGCCCCGGCGATCCTTCTGAACGGATCGCCAGCTGTCGAGCCCCTTTCGACGGATTTCTGTGTGCGGCCGTGTTGTCCGACGGTGACTCTGAGCTGAGTGTGATTCCGGACATCGACGCCGAAGCGGACATCGCGACGCGCCGGGATGCCGATGTCAGTGTGGCTTTACCCGCCGGCGCGAAGCTGGCGGCGATTGTCATCACCGAACAACCTGCCCATCTGGAGCTGTTCCGAGCATTGAACAAGGGGGCATCGTCGGAATACACCCCACGGCAGCTTGAGAATCGGATCGTTCAGGAGCTGCAGGCCCGACATTTTCGCCGAGTCGCTGTCACGGTGACAGCACCGTCAACCGACAGATAGTTTTTCGGTCTCTGCCAACACACCTGATTTGGTTCCTGAATGAAACAGACGGGAAAAAGTAACCATCTGATTGCAGGTCCAAAGAGTTGAGGGCGCCACCGTGGATCATTCCAACAGTCGCTGCAGCAAAGCAGTTTTCCTTGGGCTTCTTGCGGTGGCCTGGAGCGGGTGCACAGGCAAGGCACCGACGGCAGATGAAGCTGGGATTGCCATCGATAGAATGGGTGCCACTGCCGAGATAGATGATCACACAGACCAGACGGAAAAGACGGAGCCGAAGGCCCTGGAGGTTCCCCCCGTTTCCGACACATGGAGCGTGACTGCTCTCCTCGCTGATGGTTCCGTCACCCTGTCCGGATTGAATGGCGCTGGCATCGCTGTCGGCACCACGCGATTGCCTTCCGGCGGCTCCCTCGCTCTGCGCTGGATCGATGGCCAGGCACAGGTGCTGTCCGGCGAACCGTCCTCAGCATTGGGCATCAACGACGCGGGGGACATAGCGGGGACCATCGCGGATGAGCCAGTCGTCTGGGAGCAGGAGGCCATTCGCAGGCTTCCGGCGCTTCCGGGCTGGGCCACAATTGCCTTCCATGCGAGGGGGAAATATGTGGTCGGCAATGCAGCTCAGGGGGAAGTTGCAATGCGTGCCGTCCTGTGGACTGATGGCCTGCTGCGGGAACTCAGGTCACTCGGCGGCCCCGGCTCTCAGGTGTATGCGTTAAACGCCGAAGGCGTCGCCGTCGGGATGGCCGATGTGGACGACAAGGGCACAACGCATGCCGCGCTTTGGAAAGGAGATGAGGTTGTCGACCTGGGAACGTTCGGCGGAACAGTCAGCAAAGCGTACGGGATCAATGATGCCGGACTCGTCGTCGGAGGCGCCTATCACGAGGATGGTCATCACACAGCCTTCACCTGGAAGGATGGCCAATTGACCGATCTGGGAACGTTGCCCGGGCACACGCAGAGCTGGGCCTTTGCCTGCAATAGTCGCGGTGACGTGGTGGGATGGTCCAGTGATGACCAGGAACAGCGTGCCGTCCTGTGGAGCGGCGGACGGGCCAATATCCTGGATGAACATCTGCTGATGCGTGAAGGAGACCTCAGCATTTCGTTAACTACCGTCAATTGCCTCAACGAACAGGGGGACATTGCCGGGATGGCCCTGCTGCAGGGACAACATTTCCCGGTCGTGTTGCGTCGGCTGACGGGTGCCCCCGAGACCGCGAAACCGTCGCCAACCGACCCGGAGATCAGTGCTATGATCAAACGACTGGCAGAGGGCAGCGATTCGGAGAGCAAAGAATCCGAAGAAGCTCTCGTGGTCCGGGGACCAGACGTTCTGCCAGCGCTGCTGACGGCGTCGACCGAGTTCACTCAGGGCAAGCTGACCGTTCGTGAACCGCTCTGTCGAGTTTCCGTCCGCATCTGCGGGACCCTGGCAGAAGGAAAATCCGAGAGCCAGCCGAACGCCGCAGCCGTTGAGATTGTCCTTGGCGCCCTGAAATCGCCGATTCCCGGGGCGCAGGCCGGCGCCTGCGTGACATGGGCCAGACTCGGACCACGTGACGCGGAAGAGTTCGCTCCGATTCGGGCATTGGTCAGGAATCCACTCAACGAACACGTTGCCCAGGCGGCTCTCAGCGCACTCCAGTTCACGCTTGAACGGGATGTGAACCTGTTCCCGACACTTCTGAACAATTTCGGAAATATCGCCGTTCGCAACCCATCTCTGGCGCCCCTCATTCGGCCAATGCAGGAACGATCGTTGATGGCGGCCGCATCTCGCATTCACGCGACCGGCTACAACGATGACAGACTGGCAATGATTGCAGAATTCCTCACGAACAACATTCGAGACCTGGCCGTGATCGTGGGCGACAATCCCGAGTTCTCCGGCGGATTTCAGGAACAGATTTTCCTCTGCCAGACCCTGTTGCGGCATATTCAGTCGTTGTTGCCGTAGCCGCCGCAGTTCTCGTGCGATTCACCGTATTCCCTCCGGAGGCGATTCCGCATGTGGGCCATGAAATCCAGGACATTTTGGATTCATCTGCTGATTATCGTCTGGCTGTTGCCGTGTGCTGGTTGCGGCTCGGATGACGGACGGCAGCGAGCTGCTCCTGCCGCACAGGAGCAGACGGACGGACACAGTGAAGTTGCGGCAGGGATCGCAGAGTTGGAGCCTGAGAGCAAGCCCGAGCCGTTTGGGACCGAGTCCGCCTTGCGACCCGTGACCGTCGGTGTCGCCGAACCGGAGCTCCTGTACGCGTCCTGTGCGCGGCTCTATTCTTTCTGCCGGAACATGGAGCACATCGGATCAGGGGCCGATTCTGCACAGAAGCTGCTGAATGCGGCTAATGGCGACAGTTTGGAGGACATGGTAGCGCGGTCCATCGCGTTGCTCAGCGACTCACAACGCGATGAATGGCATCGGGCCTGGGATCAACTGCAGGCGGTTGCCAAAGTGGGAGGTGAGCGTGATGTCGCGACCGCGTTCGCCGACGTTCTGGCCCTGGAGCGGCGATTGTTAGGGCCGAATTCCGCCAAGGTGGCTGATACAGCTGACAAGCAGGCCAGCTGGCTGGAGATTATCAATGACTTCGCGGGAGCCCGCCGGGCGCGGCAGGAATCGCTGGACATCCTGGTTCGATTATTTGGCGCCCGTCACTGGCGGGCCGACCAGGCTCGGCTCGATTTAGAAGCTGTGCCGCGCTTTGAGCGGCTGCCACCGGAAGTGGCGCAGCGAATTAAAGACCTGGTGCCGATGTTTGCCCGACACGGGGTGCTCTGCAGACAGGGCAAATTTGCTGAAGCGGCCGAACACTCCCGGGAAACACTGCGCCTCTGCCGGGAGATTTACGGCACGGAACATCCACGCACCGGGGCCGCAGCGTGCAACCTGGCGCAGGCCTTTGCTCAATCCGGTCGGATGGAACAGGCCGTCCCGTTCTTTATCGAGGCGATCGACATCTATTGCTCAACGTTTCGCGTTCCCAGCCCGCTGATGACAAGCTGCCTCAACAATGTCGCCGTGATGCATCAGAACCAGGGGCGGCTGGACCTGGCTGTGCTCTACTACGAAGTCGCTGCCGCTCTCCAGGCGATGCACTTCGGCACGATGGAAGACCTCTACGCGACGGCCTTGAACAATCTGGGCGCGGCGCACCGGGATCTGGGGAACCTGTACGAATCCGCCGCGGCCTATTGCGCGAGCCTCGAGATTCGCAAGGAACTCGCCCAACGCGCCGTGGAGGCGTCCAGGACGGATCGAACCTACGGAATAGTGGCCAAAATACATATGCTGGAGTTCGGGCGGGTCTGGACAAACCTGGGCGGGGTCTACGAAGAGTTCGATGTTGTCCAGGCAGAGGACTTCTATCAAAAGGGGATTGAACTTCGGCGTGGCCTGGCGGGCGAGGTTCCCGTGACCGCCAGGGCCATCAACGGTCTGGCGAATCTGTATCACCGCGTCGGCGACCTGGAGCGATGCAGGGCGCTCCTTGAGCAGGCCCTTCGGATTCTGGAGAAACATTCACAGGATGATCCGTTTGCGTACGCCATTGCACTCAATGATCTGGCGACCGTGCAATACGACCTGGGTGAAGTCGGCTCGGCCCTGGACTCACTGCGGACGGCGGAGACGATGCTGACGGCCAGAGTGGGAGTGGAGCATCCGATGTCGCTCAAAGTGATGTCGAATGCCGCGACGCTCGCCGCGAGGCTGGGGCGCACGTCAACCGCCGAGTCGCTCATCCTGCAGGTCCTCAACACCCGCGGACGGCTTTTCGGGGTGACAGGGATGCCGTATGCGCTTGCGCTGGGAAAATCCGCTGACATTCAGCGCCAACTGGGCAATCTCGCGGAAGCACGTGCCCAGTGCGAACGAACGTTGACCCTCGTCGAGACGAACATCGGTTCGCACAGTGCGGAATACGCGGTTCAGCAATCCACACTGGCTCGAATTGCCTGGCAGGCTGGCGATCTCGATCAGGCGGAGTCCCTGTTGCGCCATAGCCTTGAAACGACGCGCCGATTCATCGATTCCGTTGCAGCGGCCGTCTCCGACCGCCAGCACCTGGCGCTGGTGCAGTCGCTGCGTTTTCGTTTGGACGAATATCTCTCCCTGGTCCCGGAGTATCCCGTGTCGGACACCCATGTTTACGATGCCGTGCTCAAGCTCAAGGGGCTCGTGTTTGCACGCCAGCGCCTGGTGCGTGCGGCTCGCAGTGAGCCCTCGCTGGGTCCGAGAATTGCGCATCTGCAGGCGGTCGTCTCACAGATCGCCGCACGATCTCTCAACCCATCCACTGACAAGACATCGGATGAGCCGGAGCGACTCGTGGCACTTGCCGAAGACCAGGAGCGGCTGGAACGCGAGTTGAGCCGGGGACTCGGACCCGGTGCGCTGCGAAGCACAACCGGTGCCGAAATCCTCGCCGCATTACCTGCCGAAACAACGCTCATCGATTTTCTGGTCTATTCCCAGTCGAGTCGCCCGGGATCCGTCGATCAGGGAGCGGCCAAAGCCCCCGTCGAGTTTTTGATCGCGTTCGTGCTGAATTCCGAGATCGGAATTCAAAAGGTCCCGCTCGGACCCGTTGCCCCCGTTGAAGCGGCCGTGCGCCAGTGGCGGAAGCTCGTGCAGAGTCAGCGGACTTCTCAGGAACTCGGCTCATCGGCCAGGGAACTGCACGACCTGATCTGGAAGCCTCTGGCACATCTGGCAACGACGAAGCGGTTGTTGATCTCGCCGGACGGCGGGCTCAATCAGATACCCTTCGCAGCCATCCCGGTCAACGACACGGGCGAATTCCTGATTGAATCACGGGAAATCTCCGTCATTCCCGTTCCGGGCCTGGTGCAGGAACTGTTGCGGAAATCCCGTTCACTTGATGAATCCCCGTCCCTGTTGGTGATGGGCGATATCGATTTCGATTCGCCTCGAAAGGGTGCGGAAACAGCGAGTCCAGCCAGCAAAACTATTGAAGCCGGTCCAGCCGGCGGCGAGGCCGCGAGAATATCGGCGATCGGCGAAAACTACCGGCTCCTGACGGGCACGCAACAGGAGATGGACGCAATTGCCGCCGTGTTTGCTTCGCGGTTTCAGGAAGCGCCGTTGAAGCGCCTGCGCGGGCGTGAGGCCACCGAAGGGGCCGCTCGGGAGTGGATGCCGCAGACACGGTATGTCCACCTGGCGACACACGGTTTCTTTGCGCCGAGCCAGATGCCATCCGCCCTGGCATCGCGATCATCGCGCGGACTCGATTCGATCAGTTCGCAGGAACCGCTGGAGAAGAGTAGCCAGGGAGGGCTCCGGCCGCGTCTCGGATTTCATCCGGGCGTGTTGTCCGGAATTGTGTTCGCAGGCGTCAATCAGCGGAGCCGATGGATGCCTTCGGCCGGGACGCTGCAGGACGACAGCATCCTGACGGCACTGGAAGCGGCGGAACTCGATCTGCAGGACACGCATCTGGTCGTGGTGTCCGCCTGCGAGACGGGCCTGGGTCAAATCGCAGGAGGTGAAGGAGCGCTGGGATTGCAACGAGCGCTGCAGATGGCTGGCGCGTCCACGACGATCACGAGTCTGTGGAAAGTGGATGATGCAGCAACGCAGGCTTTGATGACGGAGTTTTATCGTCGCCTGTGGGAGGACAGGATGGGCATGCTCGAAGCGTTGCGGACAGCGCAGCTGACCATGCTCAGACATTACGATCCGCTGCGTCAACGCATTGAGACCGGTCATCCGACGGGCGCCCGTTCGACGCCACGATCAAGTCCCTTCTTCTGGTCCGGTTTTGTGCTCAGCGGAGACTGGCGATAGCCAGGAAGAAGGGGCGGAATGGTTTCCCGGCTTCCGATTCAGGGGCGGACTGACATGAAGCAACTTTTCGTCACCGTGTGTTGCGCCTGGTATTGCCTGTTGCTGGGAGGTTGCTCATCCGAGACCGCGACATCGGATTCCGATCTGCCGCCCGCTGGCAGCCTGCACCGTCCAGGGGCGGTTGTCGCCTACGTTCCCGGTCCCAAAGCACTCCTGATCGGTTGTGCGGACTACGGGTGGAGATAGGCGTGCAAATCGGACCCACTTCGGCGCAGAAATCGGACCCACCTGGTTGGTGATTTGACCACGCGGAGCTGCGTGGTTTTTAGGCACTGTGCCCGGATGCTGCCTTGAGGTGGGTGCTCAGCCCGGATCGGGACCTGCTGGCGGGCACACC
>SYLK01000960.1 GCA_005809115.1 Planctomyces sp.
CAGGCAGGCTGGCTGGAAGCCTGTATTCTTCGTCAGGCAGGCCGAAAGCCTGCGCCACTTTTTTTCGAACGATGCTATGCTGTGTGCGTTCGAGCCACGGACCTGCCAGAACCACCGGACCAACGAGAATCTCCCATGCCTTCTGAGCGTTTTCTGCTGCTGCTGCTGCTGCTGTTCCTGGCTCCGACTCAGGCCATTGCCGCCGAGACGATACTCGTATTGCCGGGAGTGCGGCATCTGTTTCTGGACGACCACGATGTCGCGAAAGTGTCTGGTCTCTCACGCACGATGCATCAGCCGACAAAGCGCGGACCCGTGCTGCTGCCTGACGCCCGGTCCGATGGAAATCTGATCGAACTCCGATCGGCCCCGCAGTGGGATCACCAACAGCAGGTCTACAAGATGTTCTACTGCGCCATGCCGATGGACGACCACCGGTTGATCGGCATGGCGCTGGCCGTGTCGCAGGACGGGCTCAACTGGGACAAGCCGGACTGGGGCCAACGGATCGAAATTCGCGGCTCGACGAACAACAATCGCATCGCCGTCGAACACAAGGCGGACGTTCGCGACACGTTCTTTCTAAACGTGGTTTACGATCCCGATGATCCCGACGCCAGCCGCCGGTACAAGGCGCTCTACGGCGACGTCAATCGCATTCCCATCGTCAGCCCGGACGGAATTCGCTGGACCAGGCTGGACGTGCCGCCGCTCGCGTCCAGCGACGAGTCGAGCCTGGTCTACGACCGCGTGCACCGGCGCTTTCTGGCATGGCTGAAGACCGGAAACCAGTATGGCCGCGCCCACAGCCTGACGATCAGCGAGGACTTCCGGAACTGGTCGACACCGCAGCTCTCGTTCGGAGCCGACGACGAAGATCAGCCATTGGCGCTGAAATTCATTCGCGAGCGGATCGCCGACCGCGGCCTGTCGCAGCCGGTCTTTGTGGATCATGATCCGGCTTCGGGAAAGCCCGTTCGTCCCGGACCGCCGACGTGGCGGGCCGAGTGTTATTACATCGGCGTCTTTCCGTACGAAAGCCTGTACATCGGCTTCCCGTCGATGTTTTACCCGACCGGGGTCGATGCCAACGGCAACAACTGCGATGGCTTCGACCTGATTCAGCTGGCCTCGACGCGGGACCTGCTGACCTGGACGCGGCTGGGTAACCGGGAACCGTTTATACCTCCCGGCCGAATCGATGACGGGCTGGTCGGCGTCTGGGATCGCATGCAGATGTTCGCGACCGATCCGATCGTGCGAGGCGACGAATTGTGGATCTACTACAGCGCGCTGAAATGGCGCGACAACCCTTACGAATTCCACTCCGACCGCAGCCGGCGCGACCCGAAATCGCTTTCGGCCGAGGAACGTGCCGATCAGGCGGAAGGCATGGGAGCGATCTGTCTCGCCGTGCTCCGCCGTGATGGCTTCGTATCGCTCGACGCCGGCGAAACGCCCGGCACAATCACCACCAGGCCGTTCCTGTGGTCAGGCAGCCGGTTGATGGCCAACGTCGAGACGAGGGACTTCGGCGAACTTCGCGTGGATGTGCTCGACACTGAGGGCACTGTGATCGCCTCCTCGCAGCCGGTGAAAGGCGATCTGCCTCGGGGCGAGTTTCGCTGGCGCCCGGATCTTCCCGATTCTCTGCACGGGCAGCAGGTCAGCCTGCGTTTTACACTGCGCGAGGGCAGTTTCTATTCCTGGTGGCTGGAATCAGGTGTCACCGGCGAGTGATAAAACGAAACCCGATGCCTGTCCGGCAAGAAGACGATTTGTTGAGTCCCCTCTCCCCTGTACTCGGGGGAGAGGGTTAGGGCGAGGGGGCAATTGTGGTCGCGATTTTCCACGCGACAGAGGCGAACGATCCCCCCCTCATCGCCCTGCGGGCGCCTTCTCTCCCCTCGGTAGAGAAGGGACATCAATTTACGTAAACAATTCCCGGATCAGGCGTTACAACCGATTCACGCCACGAAGTGGCGCTGTCCAATCAGGACCGTGCGGATATGTTTCAGGCAAGCGACCACCCGGAGCAATCTCGAAATTCGAGCCCACAGGTTGCATTGGGCCAGGGTCAGGGAAGCTGCGACTCATACTTCTGCCTGATTATGGTGGGGACGGAATCGGCTTTCGAATCAGAACGTTTACGGCATGGAAATCGCTCGTATCTCCGACACGAGAGTGCCCGCACGGAGTGCCAGAGAGTTTTGGGTTGCGGGCGAAGCCCGCGTCAAGAAGGGCATGTTCAGCCATGAGTGCCAGTGAACCGCTGTGTCTCAGCACGCCACGTCGTACACGTTCCTTCATGGAAATCACCGGACTCTGGCTGCTGCTGGCGCTGTTCGTGGCGTTGCCATTCATTCGTCGTGTCGGATGGCCAGCCGCACTCCGGATCGCCTCGGACACGACCGTTCTGACCGGTCCACTTCGACCCGACGGCACCATTGACTACGCCCGCGCGGTTGATGACGAATATGCGCTGGGGGTCACCCCGGACACCAATGCCGCAATTCCGTTGATGAACGCGGTTGGTCCAGGAATCATCAGCGCCGACGTGCGGGCCGAGTTCTTTCGCCGACTGGGTGTCGAACCAGTGCCCGTGGAAGGGAACTATCTGCAGTCTGAGGAGCAGTTCTTTGGCAGCGACCGTGAGTCACTGGAACGATTCCGAGTGCAGTTCCCTGTCGCGAGCGTGCGGCCATGGGATGCGGAAGCATTCCCTGAAGTCGCGAGGTGGCTCGCCGCGAATGAGAGTCCTTTGAAACTGTGTGAGGGGGCGTTTCAGAAGGAAAGGCTGTATGCCCCGATCATCTCCCCGGGAAGCGGTCTGCTGATTGATGCAGGGAACGGCCTGATCAGCCAGTGTCGGCTGGTCGCGCGGCTGCTGTCAGTGCGCGGTACGTGGTACCTTGAAGCCGGGCAGACGGATGACGCGCTTGCGGACGCCGCATCCATCCATCGCCTCAGCGGACTTGTCTCTCAGCATCCGCTGCCCATCGGTCAGATGCTGTCACGCGCCATCGAAGTGCATGCATTGGGCCTCCACGCGGCAGCGGCACTGTCAGGCCGACTGACGATCGAACAGGCCCGTCGGCAGCAACAGATGATACGTTCCCTGCCACCGTTGACCGGCGTGGCTCGCGTGTTCGGCCGTGCTGAGCGATTTCAGACACTGGAGATTCTCGTGGCGAGCTTCAATCAGACGTACGGGGCGCGTCTTGCATTTGATGTGAATGTGATGCTGCGCCACGTCAACCGCACGTTTGACGAGTTCGATTCAGCCATGCGGCAGCCGACGCCCCGCGCTCAGCAGGAAGCCATCGCCGCCGTTGAAATCAGGATTCTCAATGAGGTCAGAAAAGAACCGTCTCACTGGGAACTGCTCATGTCAAGGCGAGAGGGATTATCCAGATGGGTGTCGAGTATGTCGCTGGAGTCAGGAATCTGGACCCTGAAACAAGGTCTGGCGGGTGAACGGCGTCTGAGATCAGCCCGGCAGATGGCAGTTCTGGGATTCGTGCTGGCAGAGCATCGCGCGAATCACGGACGGTTCCCGGAATCGCTGGCATCACTGACACCCGAACATTTCGCCACGGTCCCGC
>SYLK01000961.1 GCA_005809115.1 Planctomyces sp.
ACCTCGAACTCGTTGCTCAACCGCACCTCGATCCGACCCGCTGAAAAACCCGCCGCCTGATCCAGCAGGATCGGGGCCACCTCAACTCGTGTCTTTGCCAGAAAATCGCGGAAGCGGGCAATGCCGGATTCCGTAACGGCACCGGGTGCGAGGATTCCGTCCAGCAGCAGGTGGCCAATCTGCGGACCATCCTGCTCCATCGTCAGCCAGGTAACGTGATCAAACTCCCCGTACGGAACTCCTCGCAGCTGCGATGCTCCACCTGTCGTTCCCAGGTGATAGTACTTTGTGCCGCGGCGATCGTACTGGACATAGTGATGGACGTGTCCGGCAAAGACCGTATGGGGACGCTGTCCCAGAAGCTCCTCCACCTGTGTCCAGTTCGTGGGGTCCGGATTCCCGGCCAGCTTCGCGCGCTCGGCCGTCAGCCACAGTGGCCTGTGCAGGAACACCAGCGTCCAGCGAGCATGCCGGTTCTCCTGAAGGTCGTGCCGCATCCATTCGACCTGAGCGTCGCTGAGATTTTCCCGGGGGTCTTCAGAACAGAGGCACAGGAAGTGCACGCCGCGGTAGTTGAAGGAATACCATTCCGGCCCGAAGTGTTCCCGCCAGATCTCGTGCATCACTGGATTTGTCAGGTCGTGGTTGCCCGCCACAAAGAAGAACTTCATCTGCATCTGGTCGATAAACCCCAGAAACTCCGCCCATTCCCTTTCAACGACGACTCTGTCCTCCGAGTACCCTTCGATCAGGTCGCCCAGGGACACGACGAACTGCGGCCGCAGCAGGTTCAGCTTCTGCACCGCCGACATCCAGATTCCCGGGCGGTGCCCGCCTGTATTGTCCGACATGATCGCAATCTGGAATCGGTCCGGATCGTCCAGCACCGGCTTCTCTGACCAGGGTTTCGGCCCGGAAAGTGCAGGAAGCGCCAGAGCCGTCGGAAACCGGTGGTTCGGGCGTATCCCAGACTCCGTGTCTCCGCCAGCCTCTGCTGTCGTCCCGCCCGGCGGACGCGGATGCAGGCCTTGCCCGCGCGCGGATACGGCAAAGGCAGTGACAATCAACACTGCCACGGGCAACACCGCCACGCAAACACCACTTCGACTCAACATGGATCCGTATCCCGCCTGAAACTTCACTCCACCATCTGCAGCGCTGACTGCTCGCGTCTGGAATCTCACCCGCTCGGCCATTCCCGGATCACACGGCCCACCCGGCGCACACGGCGCACACGGCGCACACGGCGCAAGTTCCGAAAATCCTGCGACGCGTCAGACCCCGTAGTCTAATTGAAGCCGGGCGTCCGCGTCATGGTCATTTCGCTCGGTTTCACGCCGGTTTAACAATTCTCGCCATGCCTGCCGGTCAGCGGGACTCCCGCAGCGCTCAGTCAACTCGCTTCCGGGAACTCTGTCCAAAAACCGGAACCGGTTCGCTGCGCAGGCCGGTTGCTCCCGAATTGATGATTCCTGATGCTTGACACTGAGGCTGATAAAGGTTTCAATGAATGGTCGTAATTTCGTTCCCCCGGGCTCAGTGTTGTTGGCTGAGTCCGCTGCAAACGAGTCCAGTTCAACCAGAGGAGACCAGAGAGATGCAGAAATTTGTGTCCAGGCGTGGATTCACGCTGATTGAATTGCTGGTTGTCATTGCGATCATTGCAATTCTGATTGCCCTGCTGCTGCCGGCCGTGCAGCAGGCGCGCGAGGCAGCTCGACGCACACAGTGTCGCAATAATCTGAAGCAGATCGGACTTGGTTTCCATAACTACCATGACACCTTTGGCGTTCTGCCAGCCGGCGTGTTCTGTGGCATGTGGGAAAGTGATTCATCACTGCGATATTCGGCTCAGGGAGTGGGGATGCTGGGCAGCAGCTGGTGGCAGTTTATCCTGCCCCACATGGAACAGGCGCCGATGTACAATGATATCGCCGCGGCCGGGTTTTTTGCGGCTGAACCACGGGCCGGGGGCAAGGACGTCTATCGCTACGCCAATCAGAACACGATTATCCCTTACGGAAACTGTCCGTCTGACCCAAGTAATCCGGCATGGTGCGCCGGTTCAGGTGGCAGCAACGGGCAGCAGGGGAATTACGTCGCCTGCGCGGGGACTCAGAACGGCCAGGGACAGCCATATTTCGGAACGTATGGCACCAACACCGGGTGCGGTGAAAAAATGAATGGCTCGTTTTACGTGCTTTCCAGCACCAGAATCCGCGACATGGTGGATGGTACTTCGAACACCATGCTGGCCAGTGAGGTCAAGATTCGCGGTCGCGGTCGAGCGTCAGCGTGGGACGCAGGCGCTTACTGGAACGGTTTCTGGGGTCTGCCGATGTTCGTTGCCACAGAACCGCCAAACACGCCGGTCACGGACCGCGTCTATGCCTGCAAGAGCACGACATGGCCGAATGCCCCTTGTGAAAGTATTGGCGGCAGCGGCACTGACGCGCGAATTTTCGCCCGCAGCTATCACGTGGGTGGTGCCACGGTCCTGCTGGGTGACGGTTCCGCAAGGTTTGTGTCCGAGAACATCCACCTGGGAACATGGCGTTCTCTGGCAACTGTCGCAGGCGGAGAAGTGATTGGTGAGTTCTGACGGAATGTCGTAACAACAGGTCGCGATCCGTCAGGAATTCGCTGCCTGGTTTGCGGTGATCGGATCTCGCCGGAACTGACTTCTTCAAGTCAGCCGGCGAGTCTGATCTTGTTCATCTGTCCGGTCTCACTGTCTCGTTCTGTGCAGAGAAGAAGGATTTATCAGCAGTGAAAGCGATTCTGGCGTGTTTTTGTTCGGTTTTCGGGTTGATAATCACCGGCGGTTGCGGAAGCAGTGGTGCGCCGGAAACGGTGCTGGTCAGTGGGACGGTCACGCTCGACGGTGTTCCCGTCGCTCAGGGCATGGTGACGTTCAAGGCGACCGGTGAAACAGAGAAAACCTACGCGGGAAAGATTAAAGACGGCAAATTCGAATTCCCGTCCACCGTGGGACAGAAACGAGTCGAAATCAATTCGGAAGAAGACGTGGTCGGCCAGAAAGGTGTGCCTGGAAATCCGGGTGATCCCGTTTCGGCCGAAAACCCGGTGATTCTCAAAAAGAACATCATCCCACCCAAGTACAATTCCAGCAGCGACCTGGAAGCCAACGTCATCTCCGCCGGCCCGAATTCGTTCACGTTTGACCTGAAGCGCAACTGATTTTTTCGACTGTCCTTTGCGAATTCACCCATTTCCTGCTGCAGATCACCACGTTCGTTTCTGAAGGTCGTCGCTGGCAGAAAGTCGATCCTGGCTGCGATTCTGGTCTCGGCGACTCTGACTGCGGCCTGTGCAGTGGTCTGGCGTGCGCGCAGCTCTCCCCAGGCGTTGCTCGATGCCGCCCGGGACGCACTGCGGCGTGGCAGGTCGCAGGTGGCTTTGAGTCTCGCCGAGGAAGCTGTTGGAGCTGATCCTGGTTCCGTTGCGGCCCTGCTGACTGCTTCGCAGGCAGCGGAGGCGGCCGGAGAGCTGGCCAGGGCAGCGGAGTTCTGTGGACGGGCAGCGAACTTGTCCGAACACCAGGCGGGCCGGTTGCTCCGCCGTCAGGGTGAACTCTGCCTGAAACTTCAGCAGGCCACAAACGCGGAGAAGTTATTCCATGAAGCACTGGTGCGAGACCCGCAGGACATTGCCGCTCACCAGCAGCTGGCCGACCTGCTGATCGCCGAAGGCCGCTTTCGTGATGCGATCCCACACACATTGCGTGTGGTACGGCATGGCCTGCTCCCCATGCAGTATCTGGTGCTGCTGGGATATTCTGAGCTGATTCTGGAGGATGCGAATCAGATTCCGCGGTTTGCCGAGTCGTTTCCGGGCGACGTCGCGCCGCTGCTGAATCGTGCCCGACTTGCGGTCGACACGCATCAGGTCCAGGAAGCCGAAGCGCTGCTGGTGCAGGTGACGGATGCCGCTCCCCGCCTGCAGGAACCGCAGATCTGGCTCGGTCGTCTGCTGCTGGATCGCGAAAACCGTGCTCAGTTTCTGCGATGGCACGAACGACTCCCGCAGGAAATCGACCAGCACCCCGGGATCTGGATGCTGCGGGGTGAATGGCTGATGCTGTCCGGCCTGAACCATTCTGCGGCCCGCTGCTTCTGGGAGGCGATGCGCCGTAACCCGAATGAAAGACAGGCTGGAGATCGACTCTCTCGGATGCTGACGCTGCTCGGTCATCCCTCGGACGCAATTCCGTTTCGCGAACATGAGCAGCGACAGGCAGCATTGATTGACCTGCTGGACACAGTGACTTCCCGGCCCGATCCCGGCCTGCTGCGGCGTACGGTGGAGCTGCTGGAGTCACTGGGACGGTGGACCGAAGCCTGGGCGTGGTGTCAGATCGCGGTGAAAATCGATCCTCGGGCAGACTGGGCCGTGGATCGGATCAGGGAGCTGAACCCTCGCATTCGGGCCGACGCTCCTCAGGCCGACCCGGACCTGAATCCGGCAAACCGGATTGATCTTCAGTTCCTGCCGTTGCCCGACTGGCATCGCCTGCCGTCCGAGCCACAGTCGATGAGTTTACCGCCGTCCGGGAACGCAGCGGCGGCGGGAGTGCTATTGTTTCGTGACGACGCACCGACTTCCGGGCTGAATTTCTCCTACTTCAATGGCGCTGACATCGATCGCCAGACCGGCCGGATGTATGAATTTGTCGGAGGTGGCGTGGCCGTGGGAGATTTCGATGGTGACGGCTGGCCCGATACCTTCCTGTCACAGGGGTGCCTGTGGCCGGCGGGATCACCCCCGGATCCCGCAGGATCTCAGAAGCATGAGTCAGATCGGCTTTTTCGCAACACCGGCGGATCCGGTTTTCAGGATGTGACCGCACTGGCCGGCGTGGGAGACACCGATTTCAGTACGGGCTGCACCGTCGGCGACATGGACGGGGATGGTTTCTGCGATCTGCTGGTGGGCAATATCGGTGCGAACCGATGCTGCCACAACAACGGCGATGGTACTCTGAGCGACGTCACACAGGTGACTGGTGTCGCCGGCAACGAGTGGACTTCCAGCTGTCTGCTGGCTGACCTGAGCGGCGACGGTCTGCCGGAAATTTATGTTGTCAACTATCTGCAGGGAATCGATGTATTCAGCCGAACGTGCACTGATGTCGCCACAGGGATTGTCGAATACTGCCCGCCGGGGCAGTTTGCAGCAGCCCAGGACCGACTTTATCTGAACGAAGCGAACGGCCATTTTCGAGACGTGACATCTGAGTCCGGAATCGAAGTGTCCGGTGGCAAGGGCCTGGGAATCGTGGCGGCAGACTTGCGCGGGTTCGGACAACTCGATCTGTTTGTCGCCAACGACGGAACGGCTAATTTCTATTTTCGCAGCCAGACACCGGCGAACGGCCAGGCGGTGCGGTTCGAGGAATCCGGCCTGGAGGCGGGACTGGCCTTCGACGCTGCCGGTTCGGCTCAGGCATGCATGGGTGTGGCGGCGGATGATGCGGATGGCGATGGCCTGCTCGACCTGTTCGTCACGAATTTCTCGAACGAGTCGAATACGCTTTATCGCCAGATTCCCGGACACGCTTTCGTCGATGCCAGCCGGACGTCGGGACTCGCCGAACCCAGCTTTGCTCTCCTGGGTTTTGGAACGCAGTTCCTTGACGCTGACCTGGATGGTCACCCGGAATTGATCGTGGCCAACGGCAACATCGGAGACTACGCGCATCGCGGGATCCCCTGGCGGATGCTGCCGCAGTTGTTTCGCAATACGGGCAGCGGCCATTTTTCCGAGGTGACATCTCCGACACCGGGAGCCTACTTTCAGCAGCCCAATCTGGGACGTGGCCTGGCCCGAATCGACTGGAACCGTGATGGCCTGGAGGACGTGGTCGTGTCGCATCTTCACGCGCCGGTCGCCCTGCTGACGAATCACACCGCCTCCGCGGGACATTTTCTCTGCGTCCGGCTGCGTGGTGTCAGTTCGGCTCGCGACGCCATCGGGACAACGGTCACCGTCTCCTGTGGTTCGCGGACCCGCGTGCGGCAGCTGACTGCGGGCGACGGGTATCAGGCCGCCAATGAACGACTGCTGGTCTTTGGACTGGGAGCGGCGACGAAAGCGGACCAGCTGCTGGTCCGCTGGCCGTCGGGGCGGACAGAGACATACGCGGACATCCCGGCGAACAGCGAGCTGCTGCTGATCGAAGGCCGATCGGCATGGTTTCGGCTGACACCATGAAGTCGGGCATCTCGATCAGCCCGAAAAACCACGGGACAACCCCAGGGCTCAGCATCCGAATCAGGTGTCGGGCAAGCTGCTCATTCATCTCACGGTGCCGAGGAACCGGCTGCGAGATACCCGTATCCGGATATTCCTGCAGGTAGCCCAGCCACACTCCGTCCTGCTGCTGTTATGGACCAGTTGCTCCCGAGCAGCACAGGTCGTCACGAGCGTGCCATTCGTGATCGATCCCTCGCATCAGCAGGGCACAATCAAAAGTCACTGATCCAGGTGGGAAGTCTGACGTATTATCAAAGTAGCTGGATTCAATGACATCCAGTTTCAGGGGTTTGACCTGCCAGTCGTGGCAGCGAAGTTCCAGACCATCGTACCGGCCATCAGCCTGAGTAGCCGAATAGCCCAGCGATCCTGCCTTGAAAAACTCCGATGCCATTTCGACGGATCGGAACAACGATGAGTCTGGAAGAACATCAGCGACAGTGCCTGCGATTCGTACCCGAGCAATGCCATCATCGCTCCTGAATGCAACAGCGAAAGAAGTATCCGTCTCTTCAACGACGAAACCGGCATGATGATGAACGCCCGGGAAAATCGTCCCTCCTGCGATCTTGTTCAGTCGGGAGCTTGTATCGCGGCGAGGGATGTAAACGCCCTCCGATGTCTTCCCATCTGCATCCCATTCAACGGCAATCCGATGGGCAGCGTTTTCAGAGCCAATTCCCCACGGAATCGGGAGAAACTTCGGCCTGATCGCCTTCAGGCGGATCATGCATATGCCACTCATCGCGTAGCCGTCGACAAGTTTCGGTCGAAACGGTGACGGCAGACGACGCGCCATCAAGTCTGCGTCGACACGGAAATTCACCAGAATTCGCCGGTCGATCAGTCCTCGCATGATGGGAATTCTCATGACGTCACTCTTCGGGCCATAACGGCCGCCAACACCAGGTAGGGATAATCGTGTCTCGCCGACATTTGTCGCCTCGTTATTTTTCCTGGCATCTCGACCACTCTCGAAGCAACGCGGCCACGCAGGTTTTGTCAGGGGTTCCTGGAGGCTCTCACAAAACCGGGACTGGCTCCCGCGGTCCTCCGAAAAATCCTGCGAAATATGACTACTATAGGGTGCCTGTCCCGGTTTTGTGAGAGCCTCTTAGTACGCTGACACGGTCATTTCCGGGCTCTGAAAATGGGGTTGTCCAGTGAGTCGCCGTCGGCCGAACACCTGCCGCTCGGCCGCGGAGGGCAGCGACGGCGAAACCGGAGCGGCCTCACTGTCCGGCTCCACACTGCCGTACTCCTCCCAGTGCTGAAACAGATAGCGAAACGCGTCGTCCCGGCAGCGGCGACGGATGTGGATCGGGTCCAGTCCGTACCATTCGTCCTGCGGCCGGACCAGACGAATCGGGTGCCGGTCAGCCACGCGATGGATCAGCTGATCGAGCCGAACAGATTCCTCCAGTACCTGGGACAGGCTGAGCTGTGCACCGGGAAACAGCACGGAACGTGCCAGCCAGAAACGCAGCGGTGACAGGGAATGCACAGAATTCAGCGGCAGAGTCGAGATGACGATCCGCGCGGCGGGATTCCACTGTCGCAGGCGGCCGATGCAGAACTCCAGGGACTCCGCGATCGTCTCCGGAGGATGCCGGTACACCAGATCATTGCCCACGTCTGTCAGCAGTACCAGTGGTCTCACCGCGTGGCAACACGGATCGTTCTCGGCTGTGAGGGCATCCCAGAGTCCGCACTGGCGGATTCCGGGAAGCCGGCGTGCCAGAAACTGACTGCCGTTGACATAGGAACGCCCCATCCCCA
This sequence comes from Planctomyces sp., assembly GCA_005809115.1. Taxonomy (GTDB): domain Bacteria; phylum Planctomycetota; class Planctomycetia; order Planctomycetales; family Planctomycetaceae; genus F1-80-MAGs062. Next base: position 8,056 of record SYLK01000961.1, read on the forward strand.
GAGCCACGTACAGACGAATCGGCCGGGACAGCCCGCGCTGCAGCATCCGGACCACGGACTTCCAGCCGATCGTCAGATTGCTGGCCCCCAGCAGAATCACGGTTTGTGGTGCGGATCCGGTGATCACGGGCAGAAGTCGGAATTATGCTGAGATTCAGGGTGCGGAATTCATGGTCGCTGCACGCCGCAGGAATTTTTTGGTCATCTTCACGATCAGCATTTCGCCGAGTCGGGGAAAGAGATCGCGGAGCAGGAAAATGGGGCGCATGGCTGGCCAGTTCACGATCAGTTCCGGCATGCCGTCGCGGATCGCACGCTCCACGGCTGACGCCACGGCATCGGCCGTGGTCCCGCCGACGAGCGGGGAAATGCGTTTTCCGGTGGCGGCCACAATGCGATCGTAAATGCCGCCGTTCGTGGTAAATCCCGGGCAGATGACCGTGGCCCGGATACCCTGCTCCAGCAGCTCACCCCGCAGACCCTGAGTAAAACCGATCAGGCCAGCCTTGGTGGCCCCGTAGACGGCACCATACGCAGGGCCGTGCTTGCCGGCGGTCGAGGCCATATTGATAATCGTCCCCTGGCCCTGCGCACGCATCACGGGAACCACCAGGCGGGTCAGCAGAATACTGCCCGTCAGATTCGTCTCGATCGTCTGCAGAATCTGCTCAGTTGTCAGCTTCTCGAATTCCGCGAAACAGTCGATGCCCGCATTGTTGATCAGCACATCGATTCGCCCGAAGTGCGCGACAGTGGCCCGCACCAGACGATCCAGGTCATTCGGATCGCACACGTCCGTCGTGACGGACAGGCAGCTTGTGCCGCTTCGTTCCAGCCGAGTCTGCAGCTCATCGAGCCGGTCTGCTGCCCGGACCGCCAGCACCAGTCGCACGGGCCGACGCGCCAGTCGCTCGCAGATGGTCCTGCCAATCCCGGCCGATGCGCCTGTGACGATCACGACGGCGCCGCCTGGTTGCTCTTGTCCTGGGCTCATATCAGCTTGAATTTGAACGCAATCGGCAGGATCCACACCGACTCGGGCCGTGAGAAACCAGATGGGCACAACGCACTCTGCACGCAGATGCAGCCCGCCCGGCGCTGAAGCCTGGCAGATTCGGAGATTTGCGTCGACTCCAGATCAGGAAATCATCCGGGCGGCGCAGACGTTTCCGTCAGGAAATCCTGTGCGGTCGGTTCAGTTCCCGGCGACGACTGCTTAGATTCCGGATCGGGGTGCCTCCCGCAGCGACACCACTTTCCCGTGTTTTCAGCTCAGGATCACGTTTCTTGACGCACTCAGCCGACCTGAGAATGATTGTTCTGACGGGCAGTGCCCGCACCGAGGTTCTGGAAACGTGGGCCACACTGCTGCCGTCCGTTCAGGAGGTCCGCGGTGTCACCATCGTGGGCGCGTTTGCCGGGGATCAGCAGCTTCCGCCGGATCTGGCAGCGGATCTGGCGCTGGTTCTGGGAGGTGATGGCTCGATCCTCCGCGGCTGTCGGCAACTGGGAGGACGGCAGATTCCGATCGTGGGGGTCAATCTGGGCCGACTTGGCTTTCTGACGGACCTGAGTCCCGGCGAATTTCGCGAAGGACTGTCGCTGCTGAGTTCCCGGCAGTATTCCGTCGTCGAACATCTGATGTTTGAGTGTCAACATCATTCCGCCGGCGGCACCGTACGCACTGATCTCGGGCTCAACGAGGTGACCGTGACGTCCGGCGGATCGCTGAAGATGCTCGACATTCTGCTGAACATTGACGGTGAGGAGGTCACCACGTTTACGTGCGACGGGCTGATCGTGAGCACTCCCGTCGGGTCGACGGCACACAACCTGTCAGCAGGCGGACCAATTCTGCATCAGGACCTGCAGGCATTCGTCATCACCCCGATCTGTCCGCACACGCTGACTGTCCGACCAATTGTCGATTCGGCTGACCGCACCTTTGAGCTGTCCGTAAAAAGTCCGCCGCCGGGAGTCATGGTGGTGATTGACGGCCAGATCGCCCGTCCCGTCCTGGATCAGGACCGCATCGTGATCCGGCGGGCCGACCACACATTCAAGCTGGTGCGGCTGCCCGGTCACAGCTACTACCATACGCTGCATCGCAAGCTCGGCTGGCACGGTCAGCTGGATTACCGGGAACGCCGCGGACGCTGATTTTCAGAAATCCCACGCCAGTCGCGTTCCAAAGCCATAGGCATCACCGCCGCCCGGGCTGGCCTGCGCGTCGCGGATGGTGTAAACGTAGTTGTTCTGAATCTTCAGATTGGGATTCAGGAACCAGTTGAGGCCGACTGTCACGTCCTCCAGTTCTCCGCCATCCATGCCCGAATCGGTCAGATTCAGACGGGAATACCGGGCGCCCACCTGCCAGGCGCCGAGGCCGCCCTGGTGACTGAAATTCTCGTGAGGAATCACGCGTCCGAAAACGCCCGTCTTCTTTTCATAGTCCCGATGCTCACCCGTCAGAAAGTACAGCGCCTGGGCATACCAGCCGTAGACCATGACGTCGCCCAGGGCAGCGTTGAGCGGTGCCGTGGTTCCATTGCCGACAACATTATCGTTCCAGGCCGCCGTATACTCCGCCTCCAGCAGCAGCGAGTCCAGCTGGACGGCCGCTTCCAGGCCTCCCATGCGGGTACTGTCCGTTTCAAACAGCCCCGTGTTTGCCAGAATGGGATTC
>SYLK01000962.1 GCA_005809115.1 Planctomyces sp.
CGCAGCGCCGACGCGATCCGCGTCAGGTCGAACTTTCTCAGCTCGGGTGTCAGCCGTTCCGCGATAATTCCATCAATCACGCAGTGCTCAAACTGATTGCGGTACAGCCGATTGTAGTCCTGTGGATCGACCGGAGAACTTCCCAGTGCCTCGTTGCTGATGACCATCCGCAGCAGACGACAGGCGACTGTATCGTAGGCCGGATCCCGCTCGATCCGACACCGCGCCGCAAGAATCATCGCCCGGTAAATCTCGGCGACGGAGATCCCGTCAAACACGGACTTCATGACTTCCTGCAGCAGATCCGTCGCATCACACTCCGGCAATCCCTGACACGCCACTTCCAGACGACGACGAATCCGCGCCGTGTCAAATGGCACGCGAACGCCATCCTGCAGCCGGACAAACAGCCGCGGCCGTACCGCTTCTGCTTCCTCCAGAGGCTCAGGAGCCAGCAGCGATCTGATCCTGGCGTGCTCCGCACGATAGACAATGTACCGACGAGCAACGTGGTAATGACCACGCTTCATCAGCTCCATTTCCACCATGTCCTGAACCTGCTCCACCCCGGCTCCGCCGTCCGTGCCAGCATCTGCCGCGATATCATGCGTTACCTGATCGGTGATCGCCGTGATTTCCCGAACCGCCTCCGCGCTGATCGGCGCGTCATTCGCAATCTTCAGCTCCGCCCGAAAAGCATTACAGATTGCCCGATAAATCAACTTCGGCTCAAACGGTACCAGCCGGCCATCCCGCTTGCGGACGATCCATTCACCCTGTGCTCGAATCATTCGACACATTCCACCTGACGTTTCGTTCCCATGAAAATCACGCGTCCCGCGTGCCCACTCCCTCACGCTCACACTCAGCAAATCAACTCAAAACACTCATCATCTCGATCTCGCGTCATCTGCAGTGTCACACCCCCCGCTCCACTCCATTCACAGCCGCACCATGCTCACCGCCAGAGCACCGCCAGTATTAACCTTCGCCTGCCGACCGCGCAGCAGCGAACCCAGCCAGAAATCAATGAAGTTCAGCCTGCAGCAGAATCCTGCAGAATCCGATCAGACGCCGGATCAGAAACAGCCACGACAGGAAACAGGTCAACCTCCTGCTGAAAGGGGTTTCCGTACCACACGCGGCGGGCAGAATACCCGCCTCATCTGCGCTGTCAATCGACCACCCAACGAGGCACTCAAACCGTTTTGAGGCCACATCTTGCGACCACCGGACACACGCTTCGCCGTCAAGTCACCGAAGCCCGAAACCGCAATATCGAGTATGTGCAAATCTTAACAACACTAAATGTTGTATGAAAGTCAGATCGGCTGCGATTCCGGGAGGAGTGAAAAAAAAATCAAAAATTCCCCGCCAGCCGCTGGCCCCTCGGCCATTTCCGGTTCGGGCGAAATGTCGGCTTACCCCGCCCGCCCCGCGCCCCCCCGCGTCAGCCGCGATTCCTGCCTGCCGGCCAATTCTGTGCGTGTTCGCGGCAACTGTTGGCGGCACCGAAACGCCAGAGCCTCCTGCGAGGCGGGCCGAGCGGCAGGGCGGACTGTCAATGCATCGGAGTTCTTCGACGATTTCCGTGCCCCAGCCAGTTGTGGCCTCAAACTCCGGATGCTACAATCCCAGATCCGCGTGAGCGAGTCCCTCCAGCTTCGCGGCCTGGGACAGCCAGTTGGTGCGGGATGCCACCGCGCCATTTCCGGAACTTACGTCAGTTCCGGAAGACGATGGGCAGCTGGTGCATTGAACGTTCAGTACCGGGGCGTAAGCGCAAGTGGCGAAATCGGCAGACGCGCCAGCTTGAGGGGCTGGTGGTAGCAATACCGTGCAGGTTCAAGTCCTGTCTTGCGCATTCCCCTGGATCGGTTCCGCGATGACACCAACCGATGCGCTCTGGCGGCCGGACAGATGCCAGAGTTTCCGGGCTTTCCAGACCTTCCGTTTGTCCGCTCGCTGCTGGCCAGCCGTCCAGTCCAGCAGTGTCAGAGACTCCGGGTTCACTACCAGCCGAGTCCCGCGAATCTCCGGCGTCTCTCAGTTGCTTTCATTCCTTGCGGTGCGAGAAATCCCGCCGGATCCTGCAATCGATGCCGCATCGCATCGTGCCACGAACGCACCGACTGACACAGTGGAATACCGGAACTTCTTTCTCCGCAAAGACCTCCGACCGATTCACCCGCGTCATGCCTGCGTCCCTCCAGGAATCCCGCGGCTCTACCATTGACCAGCTGACGGGAATACTGAAAGTGCACTGCGCGATCTTGTGAAAGTACGTGGTCCCTTTTCTGCCTTCCTCAGCGTCCGGATCCGCCCTTCTCCCCTGTACTCGGGGGAGAAGCTGGCCGACAGGCCGGATGAGGTGGCTTACGAACGTCGCCCGGGCAGAGCAATCCTCCACGCCGTCGCCCTGCGGGAATCTGCTCCTCGTTCCCCAGCAGGGCTGTGCACCCGGCACTGCAGGGCTCAACCCTGCTTCGAAGCGGCGTCAGGGCTGGCAGGCGCGTCAGCCGGGCTTCGAATGACGAGTCCCGGTTTGTTAAGAACCCCTGACAAAACCTGCGTGGCCGCGTTGGTTCGAGAGTGGTCGAGATGCCAGGAAGAGTGACGAGGCGACACATATCGTCGAGGAGCGATGACGCCGCAGATCGGCCGCTCTCGAAGCAACCCGGCGGAACGTTTGGGGTGACGCTTCAGGCCGCGTCGCTCGTCTGCGATTTGGACGCCATCCTGCCGAAGTGACGGACTTTGCGAAATCCCTTTGGCAGCAGGTGCTGCAGAAAGGCGCCCACGAATTGCTGGCCCGTGACAGTCCGTGTCCTGACCTTCTTCGGCCCGGAGGGTGTCTGGCGACAGGTGACGAGGAAGTGTTGAACCGGCAGCAGACG
>SYLK01000963.1 GCA_005809115.1 Planctomyces sp.
CATCCGGAATGGCTCTGGTTTCCGCCGGCGGCGGCTCTGATTGTGGTCACCGTGTGGCTTGGTTCCGGACGCGCTGCTGCCATGGAATTCCGCGGCCCGGAGCGGCTGCTGCTGTTGCTGCCCGGCATCAGCGGCGTCATTCGTGACATGAGATTCTATACCCTGACACGGATGCTGAGTCTGCTGATCGAGAAACAGGTCCCCTTGCCCGATGCACTGCTGGTGGCGGGATCGACTTGTGGCAGCGATGACCTTGACCGGGCCTGCCGGCAGACTGCAGAACAGGTGCGAAAAGGAACAGCCAGCGGAATCCTGCCGGGGTCGCGGTGGAGGCGCGGTCAACTGCCGCCGCTGCTGCGGGCGTGTCTCCAGCAGACTGCCACGGATGGAGATCGCTTTCACATCCGACTGAAGGCGATTACAGAGCATTACCGCACGCGTCTGGAGTTCAACACGGCCTGGCTGACTGCCGTCCTGCCCTGCCTGCTGCTGGTGATCATCGGAGGCGGGACAGTTCTGTTGTATGCGTCCAGTGTCTTCTGGCCGGTCATTGAAATTTATCGCAGCGCGTCAGCCGATCGGGCTCCGCTGTGATCACACGGTCCGGTACTTCCGTCCGGAAAGCAATTGGTGTCATTGATGGTGCTTTTTCGATATCAGGCGATTCAGTCCACAGGCGTACCCGTGTTCGGGATGGAGGAGGCCGACGACGAGTCGGCACTCCGCGCGAGCCTTGCAGGACGTCGCCTGACACTGGTTCAGTCCATCGTGGTTCTCCAGGGCGGCCCCATGGTCGCAGCACCGCGGGCTTTTCCCCGACTGTATCAGCTGCGGATCGGTGACCGGCTGCGGGAAGCCAGCCTGACCGGGTTGCCGGCACACGAGGCCGTGCGAGCCATGGCTGCCGAGCCGTTCGAACATCCCCTGCTGCAACTGATGCCGGCAGCCATGCTGCTGAATGGATTTCTGCTGCTGCTGGCTTTCGGCTGGCTGTTGCTGGCCCCCGGAAGTCTGCTGCCCCTGATCTTGTGTGGCACGCTGGTCGCCCTGATGCCGGGATGCTGGGTGCTGACGTGGTGGACATACGCGGAGCAGCCACGGCGGCTGCTGCATCGGCTGGCCAGTCGGCTGGAATCCGGTGAAGATCAGGCATTGGTTGCGGCGTTCGGACTGCCGCGCGAGGTGCGGTCAATCATGAACGCGAATGTCGCGGCCGAGCAGAAGGCATTGTCGACGGCAGAACTGATCCCGCAGTTGATGGGGAGTCGGTTTCACACGTACCAGCTGCTGCTGAGCCTCTGCGGTTCTGCGCTGACGCTGGCCGCCTTCCTGCTGGGAACCTGGCTGATCCTGTGGCAGGTGGTCCCGTCATTCGCCCAGCTGCTGCGCGATTTCGACACTGAGGTTCCGCCCATGACGAAATCCGTGCTGTTCCTGTCCGACCTGATTGAGGCAGGCAGTTTCCCGGGGTTTCTGACAGCCTGCGGAGCATCACTCGCCCTCGTGATGGTGATCTGGTTCAGTGTCACATCGGGGCGAGTTTCCGAAACAATTGCTGGTGTTCCGTTGCTGGGAACACCAGTTCGCTGGCTGATGCAGGCCCGCGTGGCGCGAGTTCTCGCCGCGATGCTGCAGCATCACTGTGATCCGGCCGAATCGCTCCGGACTGCCACTGCCGCCAGCGCGTTCAACGCGGTCAGGCGTGACGGCGAGGAAATGGCAAACCTGCTGCGGGAGGGAGGTGGCATCGTCCAATATTCGCCGCGGCTGTCCGCTCTGCCGCTGTCGCTGCTTTCCATGGTGCATTCCCGTCCGGAAGCACACGCACAGAAGTCCTCAGGGCCGGAACTGCCTGCATCCGGCCTCCACTCACCAGGTCTCGCTCAGGATTTCAATGCGATTGCCCAGATGCTGGAACGGATCAGCGTCGGACATGGTCGCTTTCTGGGAACTTTCCTGCAGTTCGGAGTTCTCACAGGAGCTGCCGCCGTCACAGCCTACATTGTCATCGCGTTGTTTCTGCCTCTGATAAAACTGCTGAATGACCTGGCCTGAGGCATGCTGACCGTCGCGACCTGTGTCCATGCTGACGAGGCTTGCTGAACCTGCAGGAGATGGATGATGTCGACATCGCTCGGATACTATCAGGGTGGCCTGTTCCTGCTGAATCGACCGGAACCAATTCGCCAGGCGTCGCTGCTGATGGTGCTGGCCTCCGGCGTCGGAAACAACGCATCGCTCCTCAGCGGCCTCAGGGCGCATGCCACGGAAACAGGGGCGCCGTGGTCACCGCGAGTTCACCTCCTGCGTATTCTGCTCGAACAGGGACAGCCATTGTCAACAGCGCTGGCTGCCATCTCGGAACTGGTCCCGGAATCGACTCGGACGGCCATCCGTGTGGGCGAAGATACAGGTACGCTGCGCGACGTGCTGCTGGACGAAGCACGGCGCCTGACGCAGCTGTCGGATCGCCCGGCGCAACTGGGGGCTGACGCAGGCAGTTTTCTGCTCTGGCTGTGCGTCGTCGGCAGCGTGATGTCATGCCTCGTGTCCTATCTGATGATCTATATCATCCCCAAATTCAAAAGACTTTTTGAAGAATTCGATACCGACCTGCCGCTCCTGACGCATCTGCTGCTGGACGTGTCTGACTTCATCGAGCAGTACTGGCCGATCACGATTCTGCCAGTCATGACGATGGGCGGCGCCGCAGTGGCGTTCCTGATTCTGCATCTGCACCGAAAACTGACCTCCGGCCGGATCGTGTACTCCGAACACTGGCCGCGCTTCTGGGTCCCCGACCTGCTGCGCCTGCTGAGTATTTCCTCGGCGTCAGGCCACCCGGCCGGCCCGACCTTGCAGTCTTTCCTGAACGACATGCGCCCAGGGCGCGCCTCACGTGCCTTCCAGAAACTCGCAGACCGGACTGGCCAGGGACAGGATCTGCTCCAGACCATGCTGCAGATCGGACTCCTGAAGCCGCGGGAAGAAGCCTTCCTCCAAGCTGCCAGTCGCAGCGGACACCTGGACTGGGGCCTGCGACATCTGGGGCAGACCATCGAGAGACGCAGATTTCGCTGGTGGAACCGCCTGGCACACTGCGCCGAACCGACGCTCATGCTGCTGCTGGGACTCTGTGTCCTCTTCGTGACAACGGCATTTTTTCTGCCCGTGATCAAACTCATCCATGACCTCTCATGAATTCCTCGACCCGACCCCGTCCGCGGGATCTGCCGCAATGCACAAACGGCCTGCTGGATTGACCTGCCACATGATTCAACAAGAAATCCCGAAAATGCGGAATCCGGAACGAAGGAATCCGGTGACCTCCGGACGGCGATCGCCGGGCTGTGGTGCCGTCACCGCACACAGTCAGGCGAGATGCGACGTCGCGGCGACACCGGCAACTGCAGCCACTGGTCGACGGGGGGTTCTGGTAGTCGAAATGATCGTCTGCGCCGTCCTCCTGTCTGTGGTCGCGCTGATCCTGATTCCGGGGCTGCAGGCGGTCGGGAAGCAACGGCAGGCCATTCAATTCGAAACACTGGCCCTGATCGAGCTGAACAATCTGCAACAGGAACTGCTGCACCGTGCTCCCGAACCGCTGCACATCGGCAGACTGCAGCTGTCACAGTGGTTTCAGCGGCGCTATCCAGGTGCTTCGGTGCTGGCCGAGGCTGTGCCTCCCACGGCAACCGAGCCTGACGCGCCGCTCACCGCGGTTCGACTGACAGTGCGGCGATCAGCCGGAGCAAACACTTCGGAGGGAAGATGGTCGCTTGTCGTGTGGCTGCCGGGTAAACCGGAATCCGGAGTTCGTGACCCAGCAAGCAGCGAAGGGACAGCCAGATGATCACACAGGTCGGCCCGAGCGGCCGGGTACAGTTGCGCGCGGCAAATCGCCGCGGAGCACTCTTTCATTATTATCTGGTCTACCTCCTGCTGACCGGCTCCATCATGGCGGCTGCGGGCGTATGTCTGCACGCCCTGCTGAAGTCTGACGAGAAAGATTCGCGAGTTGCCTGGCACCTGCAGACACTGCTGCGACTGGAACGGCAGCTCCGAGCAGACACTGGAGACTCGCAGACGATCGCACTGACCGACGGGAAACTCCTGTGCCGGTCCGAGCACGACACAGACGTCAGCTGGGCAATCGATCGCAACATCATCACCCGAACTCGGGGTCTTCGGCCCGAGACTTCAGATCCGGGCGATCCGGACGACCCGGGCGATTCCGCAGACCGGTTCGTGTTCACCTTCGGCACGAGAATCGCGTTCGAGCCACGCGACGGTGCGCGCATCGCCGTCCGAATCGCAGAGCTGTCGGCGCATGCCCCGATTCTGGACAGTTCCGTCCGCCGCAACAGAGAACCGCCGCCTGACGACGGCCGGGAAACAGGCTCAGCGATCAGCAGAGACACTGCGCCGAGAGACACTCCGCCAGGCACCTTAGAGCCATTTGAAGTGGAAATTGTCCTGTTCGGCGCATCGGCCCCGCCGTCGCCGGAACCTGTGCCGCAGGAACCTGTGCCGCAGGAGCCTGGTGCAGCCGTCAGCGTAACACCAGAAGACGTTCCACAGGAAGACGTTCCGAAGGGAGCGACGCCATGAGACAACGTTCAGTTCCGGCTGCGACCGGAGGGGGTCGTCGGGGATCGGCTTCGGTGATGGCCATCCTGGTGCTGACGCTGCTGAGTGCTCTGGTGGGCAGTCAGATGCGACGGGTGCTGCTGGAACGACGTCAGATGCGTTCGGAGCTGGCATATACACAGGCGCTGCAGCTGGCGAATGCCGGACTCCTGCGGGCGACCGAGCAGCATCGGAGAAATCATGGATATTCTGGTGAGACGTGGAATTTTCCAGCGGGGGAAATTCACAAGACAAATTCCGCAGATGTGATGATCAAGGTCACGTCAGAACACGAGTGCGTGGTCACAGCGAGGTATCCTGCCAACTCTGATACACCGTTTCAGGTGACTCGCAGAAAGAGGCTTCAGCAATGATGAGTTCGAAGTACATGTTGGATCATCTGTGGCAGGCTGGGGTCCTTCCGGCTGGCCCGAGGCACGTCGGCATCGGTCGCAGACGGCGAGGTTTTACGCTGATCGAGCTGCTGGTTGTGATCGCGATCATCGCCATTCTGGTGGCGTTGCTGCTTCCTGCGGTCCAGCAGGCTCGGGAAGCGGCTCGACGAACTCAGTGCAAGAACAATCTGATGCAGATTGGCCTGGCACTGCACAATTACGAGATGGCCTATGAAATGCTGCCTCCGGGCTGTGTCAACGAAACCGGTCCGATCGAGAATCTGCCGGACGGATACCACATGAGCTGGATCGTGCAGTTGCTGCCGATGATCGAGCAGACTGCCCTGTTTCACCAGCTGAATTATTCCGGCGGCGCTTATGCGTCCGCCAACGGGACGGTCCGCGGGTCCGCTCTGTCCGTCCTGATCTGTCCGTCCGACGGGATTCCGCGGATCGGCGGAGCCGCTGCCCCGTTTGCGGTTTCCAGTTATGCCGGCTGCTTCGGCGGAGACGATGTGGCGATTGATCAGGACAATAACGGGGTCATGTTTCTGAACAGCAGCATCGGATACGCCGTGATCCGGGACGGTGCCTCCAATACGATCATGGTGGGAGAAAAGATGTTTGAATCCGGTGGCGCCGATCTGGGCTGGATTTCGGGGACGCGTGCCACGCTGCGAAACACCGGCGTTGGGATCAATCTCACGGGAAGCCGGAGAAATGCCTCGCTCCCTGTGAACTCGCTCCCTGTGAACCAGCGCAGCGAAGTCCATTCGGCCACGGGGCAGCCAGTCCCGGCGCCGCTCGCCAGCCAGGCCACGGGCGGCTTTTCCAGTCATCATGTCGGCGGAGCCCAGTTCTGTCTGGCTGACGGATCGGTCCGTTTTATCAGCGAAAACATCAATTCCACGACGTTCCAGCGTCTGGGGAATCGCGAAGACCGGCACTACATTGGCGAATTCTGAAGCATCAGGCGAAACCGACATGTGCGCGACGCGCAAACACCCGCAGACGCTGCTGAGCGAAACCGTCACTGCGGTCGGGCTGCGTTGTCGCCTGGCTGCAGAAGAACCCTGTCGCGCCGGTCCGGACGTCTCTGATTCTCGGACGCGCATCCGGCAGCCTCGGCGTTCCATCGCGCGGCGGAGTCCACCCGGATTCACACTGATCGAGCTGTTCGTCACCATCTCCGTGATCGCGCTCCTGATTGCACTGCTGTTGCCAGCGGTACAGCAGGCTCGGGAGGGCGCGCGGCGGCTGCAGTGTCGCAACAACCTGAATCAGATGGGGATTGCCCTGCACAACTACCAGCACGCTCATGGACTACTGCCGCCCGGCTGCGTCAACCCCACCGGTCCGGTCCTGACCGGGGTACGAGGATACAAGATCGGCTGGGTCGTCCAGATCCTGCCATTCATGGAAGAACGCAGCCTCTACCAGACTGTCGACTTTGATCAACCCGAATTGTCCTTCCTGACACCCGAGGAGCGAGCTGCGGCCGTCAACATGGCAGCCGGGGATTCCCCGCAGTCGGAGTGGAACGACGTGGATGACGGCGACCTGAGTCCCGCGTATGGAATGGAGTATTTCGCGGGGGAGACGGGCCCGTACGGAAGGATGCTGATGCGAGGTGAACCCATTTCCATTCGTTGGCTGCAGTGCCCTTCATTCAGTGCGCCAGGACCAGCCGGACGCCTCACCGGAATCAGCAACTACGCTGGCTGCCATGCCAGTCGGGAGACACCGATTGATGCGGATAACGACGGACTGCTGTATCTGAACAGTTCGGAGTCGCTCCAGGAGGTTCCGGATGGAATCACGAACACGATCTTGCTGGGTGAGCACAATGCGTTTCCTCGCGGCGATGGCTGGTTCTTCGGCGACCGCAGCACGCTGCGCAACGGCGACGCTCAGTCGATCAAAGCCGTGCCGGGTCAGTTCTTTGACGCAATTCAGTCCGACATGGCGGAATCGTCAGGCATGGCCGCCGATCCCGAGCTGACAGGTGAGGAAAGGCTCGATGCGCTTCGCAGGAAGCAGCAATTGCAGGTTGGTGGTTTTGGCAGCTCACACCTTCAGATCAACTTCCTGCTCGCCGACGGCAGCGTTAAGCCGATCAGTCCCCTGGTCAGTGCCAATGTCCTGCGTCGCCTGTGCGGTCGGAATGACGGCGAGCTGATTTCTGCTCATGACTTCTGAGTGCCAGGAAACAGACGCGGTTCCCATGCAGCGCACATCCCTGAGCCGCCGTCAGCAAGTCCTGTCAGGGGTTCTTTTCCCATATCAGCCACATCTGTTCGTCAGGCAGTACCGGAGCACTTTCCATATCGCTCACGCGGGCCAGGCAATTGTCGCAGCGTTCAAAATCAATCTCCATGTCGATCAGCTTCCGGCACACCAGCTCGCGACCTGAAGTCACTTGAAACCTTTGCTTGTCACGCCGCGTCTGCGAGGGACATCCTCTCGATCACTGGACCCAACTCACACACCGATTTCCGTCGGGCTCGTCCCGGCGGGATTACAATTGGACAGCTACCAGCCCGCTGCAGCCAACTCACTTCCCGAACCCTCTCGCCAACGCTGCAGTCCGTCACCAGCTGCCAGATTTCTGCGAATGGCTCTGGAGCGAGAGTGAATGCCCACAATTATGTGCATATTCGCACGCGGCACTTAGAACCCCTGACAAAACCTCCGTGGCCGCGTTGCTTCGAGAGTGGTCGAGATGCAAGGAAGAGTGACGAGGCGACACATGTCGTCGAGGAGCGATGACGCCGCAGGTCGGCCGCTC
>SYLK01000964.1 GCA_005809115.1 Planctomyces sp.
GCCGTCAGCGTCGCCAGCCGCGCAGGAATTGTGTCGCCGTTGACCAGACGGACGGGGCCGAGCCCATGCTGGGAGAGAATCGTGCCAACGCTCGTCGCGGGTCTTTTCAGGGTGAGGGCAACCTTGCCGCCCTGCGGAACAGTCTCATCGGCGAATTGAAGGATGACCTTCGGGTGCAGCACGTCGCCGGTATACAGTCGTCTGGGCAGCGAAAATGGGCGAAGGCTGGGACCGCCCCGGGCGATGACGTTGATGAAGTAGTTCACATCGACATCCGGAGGCGGGAATTCGCCGCCGCCACGTCCCCTGCGAACGACCCGGGCTTTCCAGACACCGTCCCGTTCGCCGGCATGCGGCAGCGGGATGCGAGCGAACCTCCACGTGGTGCCGCTGTCGTCGTCCACGCCCGGGGCCGCGAAATTGACCAGCTGCCCGGTTGGGGTTCGCACCTCGAGCAGGAGAGGAGCATCGACGGTGTCCCAGCCCACGACCACCGTAATCGCTTCTTCGCCACACACGTGGAACGGGATGTCCGGCCCCTGTTTGCGGCTCGCCGGCAGGTGCAGCTCAGGATCGGCCAGCGCACCGGCTTCGAAAATGTCTCCGAAGGCCAGCGCGAAGAATTTGCGCAATTCCAGTCCCGACCCCGCCCGTTTGTAGAACCCGCCATGGGTCTGCGCCAGATCGCTCAGCCGAGGTCCGTCAAGGTTGCTCTCGGTTCCGAAACCGATGGCCGTGATTTCGATGTTTCCCAGTCCGGTCACATCCGCGATGGCCTGCGGTTCGTTCTCCATTCCGTCCGTGAGGACCAAAATGGCCCGTGGGAGCGAACCGGCCGCGAACTGGTTTCTGGCGGCTGCCAGACCGTCGCCAATACTCGTCCTTCCTCCGGGCAGGATCCCAGGCAGCAGATTAATCATCTGTTGCTTTGACGTGGCAGTGACCGAGGTGAGTCCGGATTCCGGTGGCGAAGTCGCGTCGGAGGAAAAGGAAACAACACCTGCCTGGTTACCCATGGAGGCTCGCAGCATACTCAGAAACAGCTCGGCGGCATCACGCGCCTCATTGATTTTGACTTTGCCATCGCCGGCGCTCTCGCTCATACTGCCGGAGCGATCAAGTACGAGCATCACGGCGCGCTGCTCGGGTGGATCGGGTATGAGAATCGGATCGTTCAGCATGGTCCGCATGGAGGAATAGCTCAGGCTGCAGGCTCCGCCGCTGGCCAAAACGCCGACGATGCGTCCGGACGTGTCGAACAGGCCCGATCCGGAACTCCCGCCGGCAACGTCGAGATTCACGCCGATCATGTCGCCGGTGCTGGTGACAGGCATGCTGCCGGTGGCTGACGGTGAGACCTTTTTCACGGCGCCGTTGGGATGGTGCACACCGAAGACCGCCTCCCCCACGGCCGGGAACGCATTCCGCATGACGATGGGTGGCACCGGGGGAGTTCCGCGGAGCTGCAGGATGGCATAGTCGCGGCCGTCGCTCCAGCGGTACTTGACCAGTCTGATCACCTTAAAAAACCTGGCGTTGTACGTCGGCAGCACCGAGCCATCGCAGGCCACCTCATAATCGAAGGTCACTGAACTCGTCGGGACCTCAAACGGATGATTTGAGATGCAGTGCCCGGCCAGAACCACGAGGTCTGAGTCGATCAATGTGACGGAGCAACTGCTGACGGACTCATGCGGGTGTGAAACATCGGCCGCATGAATCGTCACGATCATGCCCACGCTTCGCGCGACGGTGCGCCGCACGTCGGATGCAGCAGCGCAACGCACGTTTTCCCACACCGGAGGCATCGTCTTGTTGCAGATCCAGAACGGATCGTATTTCGGGACCGTCACCCCGGAACCGTGCGGGAACACGGGTTCAAGCCAGCCGGCGGGGAGGAAGGGGTCACAGTTCGTGATGCTGTTATGGACCGTTCCGTGGCTCTGCAGCCGCTCGCCGCGGCCATAGCGGTCAAGCGTGGCCCCGCCACTGCCCGAACCGTCGGTGATGTAGCGGATCGGCACCGTCGTGCCTCCCCCGACCAGCGCGACGTTGATCGGTCGCGTCCAGAAGCTTGTTCCACTGGCTGCCCGGAACACGTCCGTGTCGTAACCCAGGTCCACCTCGAGCCGGTTATTTGCCGGGAGGCTGACATTCATGAAGTGGAGGACGACGAACCGGGTGCCCGTCGGAGCCGGGATGTGGGACAGGCTTTTTTCCCACAGATTGGCCGACGTCGGCGGGTTGCCGCTGTCCGGTCCGATCTGGAGAGACGGCGCGAGCGTCTGAACCGTGCCGCAATCGTGAGACATGGCATCGGGCTTTCTCTGGCGCAAGGCCAGACATGGGGAGTCGAATCAAGCTGACGTACAATGTCTGAGCCGCAGCGCAGGGAAGACGCCACGAACGGCCATACTGCACAAGATCGTAACCCTCGATGTCGCCCGCCGCAATAGCCTATCGAGGCTTTTGGTTCCCGGCTCTGAACTATTGCCGGAGGGGCTCCTCAAAGTCGAGCAATTGTCCGGGGGTTTCCGTAATCTGGATGGCCCGGATTCTCTACGGAGATCCGTTCGACGATGTTGTGGCTCACTCAGCGTTGGCGTCGGTCGTCGGGTTGCATTGTGCGTGGGTCCGTTTGACCTGCCTGGGAACAGCACGTTCGTCGCCGCCAAATTCAACAGGTTTGAGGTCACCATTCGGGGTGTGGAAATTTCGTGATGTGGGTCCCCGAACTCGTCGTATGCGATTTTTGAATGCGGAGATGATGTTGGGCTGGGTTGTTGTCAGTGACGGAGCTGCACAGCGGACTGGCTGCGTCGTGGAGGGGCAGATGGGAGCGGCCGGAATCGCCGTCAGTGGAGGATGCTTGTCTGCGGTTCTGGCTCAACTCGAATGTGCCAGACGGGGATGGAGTGGCCCGCCATTGGGGCCGCTGCCACAGAACGCTGGTCAGAGCGAGGGCCAGGGTTGAGACATGACATCGGACCGCTGACCGCTTCGGGGATTGATCCCGAAGGGCGAGTCGAGGTCTCCGGCGGAACGTGCACTGCGAATGCCGACGGGGCCAGAGCTGTCTGAGCTCGTTTTCTGACGGGGAGCGACTATTCGTCGTTCATAAATTCGTTTCTGTCTGAGAGTTCTTTGGGGGCGAAGATCCAGTGGGATGTCCAGTCACAGCGGCGTGTTGGCTGCAGGAGCGATGCAGAGCAAGTCATGCTGGGTTACAGACGCGGAATCAACGGCATCGGGTCAGGCGACCACAACCGGTCCGGACTGGCAACAGCCAATGACGGTCAGGAACATCAGAACTGCAAATCACCAAACGCTGGGCCGAACCCCCGGCTTACTGATGCAACGTCGCAGAAACGTCCAGGAAGCTCTTCAGCGAAGTGAGAATTATCCCCACGATCGAAGTGCAGTGCAACAATTTCATTGCGGGACGAGTCCGTTTTCAGCAATCACATGAGGCGACAAATCGAACCATATCGGTTCCTCACACCGCGGACTGACCGAGTCAGGCACCGCCGGAAAGAATGACCACAATTCCGGAATCGCTGTCGGCTCAGCCAATAACTGGTAAACAGCCAGCGCGGGGGAAGTAAACGCAGAAGTAAACGCCGGAGTTTCAAATTCTTCGAAGTAAACAATCACAGGAAGTAGACGCAGGAAGGAAACAAAGACTTCTCCCAGTGGAGGCGTTCAACCTGCTGAAAACGGGGGCGACGAACGTGCTGTTCCCAACTGGCCGAGCATTTTGCTCAGCCGTGCGATATCCTGCACTGACATTGGGCGACCTTCCGTGGTTTCCGCGTGAAACGATTTCAACACGCGGAGGGTCGCCTCTCTCTGAGTCCCGTGTCAATACCAGTAACCACCCACCAGAGAAGAACTTACGACAACACTGAAAACAGAACCTGGCGCTGTCCAATTAGAGGCTCTCACAAAACCGGGACTGGCTCCCGCGGTACTGCGAAAAATCCTGCGAAATATGACTACCAAAGGGTGCCTGTCCCGGTTTTGTGAGAGCCTCTTAACCAAAATTCCTGACCAGGCCATTTTTCCCCGGGAAATGAAGAGCATGCTGAACTGTTGCAGGCGACTCGCCTATCGTGTTGTGCTTCTGGCAGCGATCGTGCTTGGAGCGTTTTCTCCTGCGCGTGCCAACCTCCTCCTGCAGGGAACCCTGCAGAACCTCAGCAACCCCGCTGGCACGTCGATTGACCAATACGCGATCAGCGTCTCCACTGGTGGCGTAATCGAGTTCGACATCAGGTCGTGGGAGGAGATCGGGCAGGATCTCAACGGTGATGGTGAACTGGCGTTCATTGACTTGTACCTGCTGCTGTTTCATGACGATGTCAGCCTCGATGTCACC
>SYLK01000965.1 GCA_005809115.1 Planctomyces sp.
GAGGACTTCATGAGAACGCGTCTTCGTGCCTTTACACTGATCGAGTTGCTGGTGGTGATTGCGATTATCGCGATCCTGATTGCATTGCTCCTGCCGGCCGTGCAGCAGGCTCGAGAAGCCGCGCGGCGAACGCAGTGCAAGAATAACATGAAACAGATCGGGTTGGCGCTGCACAACTATCACGACGCGCATCTGGTGTTTCCGGCCGGCGGAATTATCTGCGGGACGGACTTCGGTTCGGTCGCCGGGCTGTTTGGCGGTCTTTCCGGCCACAGTCTGTTTGCCAGCATTCTGCCCTATGTGGAACAGGCACCGGCCTACAATCGGCTGAACTGGAGTTTTTCGGGGTTCCCGGTCAATGCCGCGTCGATAGACGCCAATCATGAGCAAGTGACTCTGCAGCCACTGCCTGTGTACATGTGTCCGTCGTCAACCACAGCGACGTTCAACGGTTACAATAAATGGCCGTCCCGCCCGAACTGGCCGTACATCTGTGGGCAGGCAGTGACACATTACGTCGGAATCATGGGTTCGCTGCAGCAAAGCGGCGTCATGCGGTCGACGGCGGGGACGTTTTATCTGAACAGCAGAAAGGGCATTCGTGATATGACCGACGGGACGTCAAACACGATGATCGTCGGCGAATACAGCGGCCTCGCCAAGGGCCAGAAGCTGACAGGGGTCGGTACGGCAGGTCCGGACGAGAACTATGGCTGGTTCAACACTTCCGCCTGGTTTGGTTTCTACGACAATGGCCGTGACAATTATCAGTATGCACTTCAGCTGGGTGCTTACAAACCGGTGATTTATGCACCAAATGTCGCTTATTTTCTGTCTCCGACAACGCCCAGCAGTGCCTGTTACAACCAGTCGCTCAAGAGCAACCACGTGGGTGGCATTCATGCACTCCTGGGTGACGGGGCCGTTCGCTTCCTCAGCGAAAATATCAGCCTGCAGACGCTGTATAATCTGGCGGACGTTGCCGATGGTAATCCGATTGGTGAGTTCTGATTGACCGGCTGGTCCGTGGTGAATTCCGACCAGAGTTTCCGTGCGGTCCGGAAGCTCTGGCTTTGATTGTGACTGCTCTGAATTTCCTCAGGGACGGTTGCTGCAAGTCATGCAGCGGTGGATTGTCTCGACCGAAGTCAGCGGGGGTAATCGGGACCATGTGTGAAGTTCGCGTCGGCAGCGGTTGGTATCTGCTGCTCGGTCTCATGATCGCGGGGATCGTGCCGGGCTGCGGAGATGCGGGTCCGGTGCGTGAGCCGGCACCTGTCAAAGGCAAGGTGTCATATCGCGGGACGCCGCTGACAAAGGGGATGGTGACATTTCAGTCGGAATCCGGGGCTCCGGGAATCGGGCAGATTCAGGCCGACGGGACATACAGCCTGACGGCCATCGTTGGTCCGAACTCGGTGATGGTTGTCAACCGCGAGCCGGATCCCGGGCCGCAGGCTCCTGATTCTGAGAGGCGCCAGATTGAGGCAAAGAAGGCGGCAGCTGAGGCATCAAAAAGCGTCGTTCCTCCCAAATACAGCACGCCGGCGTCACCTCTGAAATTCGACGTGAAATCCGGAGAAAACACAGCCGATTTTGACATCAAGTGACAATCGAGTTCCAGTGAGTGCTTTCGCCGGTCGACGCGTGGTTTTCCTTGTGCTTGTGGCCGGCGCGGGGCTGCTCGGCATCTGGTGGTGGCAGACAAGCGCCCCTGCGCTGAACCTGCTGATGATTACGCTGGATACGACGCGTGCCGACCGTCTGGGGGCGTGGGGAGGTCCCGTCGGCCTGACACCGATTCTGGATGATCTGGCTAAGCGGGGGATTGTGTTTGAACGCGCATATGCACCGGTTCCGATCACGCTGCCGTCGCATGCCAGTCTGATGACGGGGCTTTATCCCCCCGAACACGGACTCCGCGTGAACAACGGCGTCAACCGACTGGGCGCCGATATTCCGGTGCTGGCTGAGCTGCTTGGCAAGCACGGATACCGCACTGGGGCCTTCGTCGGGGCCTTCGTGCTCGACAGTCAGTTTGGTCTTGACCGGGGATTCGAACATTATGATGATGAGATGTCGTCAGATCATGTGGCGGCAGACGGCGATGCCCATGGTCATCGGATGCGAGCCGGGCAGGACGTGGTGAGCGCCTCGCTGGCGTGGCTGACTGGTCGCCGCCGGGAGCACTTTTTCTGCTGGGTGCACCTGTTCGACCCGCACACACCCTACAGCCCGCGGGAAGAACTGTTCGGAGAAAAATATCGAGATCGTCCGTACGATGCGGGGGTGGCCTGCGTGGACCGTCAGGTTGGACGCCTGCTGGATTTTCTGAAGCGGCACGGCCTTGAACAGCGGACTGTGGTGGTGGTGGCCGGCGATCACGGCGAATCGCTGGGTGAACATGGGGAACGTACGCACGGTTATACCCTGTACGACGCAACGATGCAGGTCCCACTGCTGATCCGCCTGCCGGGCAATGATCCGCCTGCGCGGCGTGTGGCGGTGCCCGTCTCACTGGTCGACGTCTTTCCGACGCTGCTGGAGCTGCTGAAAATCGATGCTCCATCAGGCTGCTCAGGACGAACACTGGTGCCCGCCGTGCGGGGAGAGCAACTGGACTCCGCAGCCTGTTATGCGGAAACCAACCATCCGTTCGAAGAGGCAGGGGCAGCACCTCTGCGTTGCCTGCTGACAGACCGCTGGAAGTATATCCGCAGCCCTCGGCGCGAGTTATACGACCTGTCGAATGATCCACGGGAACTGCGGAATGTGGCGGAATTTCGGTCTGCCGAGGTCGACGAGCTGGAGGCGGTTCTGCAGGAGCAGGAGGCGCGATTCGTGCAGCGCGATGCCCCCACGATCGTGCTCTCTCCGCCTGACCGACGGAAGCTGGCCAGCCTTGGCTATCTCGGAGGTAATGCCGCCGAAACTGTGACCGAGGAACAACTGCCGGACATCAAGGATCTGCTGCCGCACATCAACGCCCACAGTGATGCACAGGGACTGATGCGTACTGGCGAATTCCAGTCGGCGATCGGACTGCTCGAACCGGTGGTCCATGCGGCTCCGGATTATTTCCAGGCATGGTTCAATCTGGGAGTCTGTTTTCAGCAGCTGAACCAGATCGCCGCGGCTGAGCAGGCACTGCAGCGCGCCGTGGAAATCGACGGAAATGCTCCGGCACGAATTGCGCTGAGTAAACTGTATCTCTCTCAGCAGCGCGTGGACCAGGCAATGCCACAGCTTGAGGCTGCCATCCGACTGGAGCCCAACTCCGTGGAAGGCCAGTTTCTGCTCGGTGTGGCATACCGACTTCAGGGGCTGGACCAGGAGGCTCGCCGGCAGTACCAGCGAGTATTGCAGCAGGACCCGGAATTTCTGCCGGCGCACCAGGCGCTGAAGGAACTGCCGTGACCACCCGCCTGGCTCGAGCGTCCTGAGTCCGCGAGAGCTGATCTGCCGCTGCATGTGCCGTGATCGTTGTCTGACGAATCCTGGGGCTTGTGCCTCCTGTTTCTGACCGAACAATTGCGGGAACCAACAAGAGTGCGGTTGGGAAGCATGGGGCGGGGGCGTGATGGGGGCACAGCAGTTTTCGGGCAGCACGGGGGCTGGGGCGGCAGCATTCCGGGGGAGCCAAAGGGGACATCGGGAGCCACTCGGGGCAAGGCATTTTGTCGCAGGCATGGCGACACGGGACTCTGCAGGTCAGGTGCTCAGGCCATCAGTCCGACGTGGCTGGCCCGCAACAATGCTGAACAGCCTGCCGAAATCCCTCACCAGACAGCACCAGATTTTCGCATTCACAAACAGACGCTCGAACAGCGGTACCACATGCAGCGGATTCGAGCCGC
The DNA here is from genome assembly GCA_005809115.1 of Planctomyces sp. Taxonomy (GTDB): domain Bacteria; phylum Planctomycetota; class Planctomycetia; order Planctomycetales; family Planctomycetaceae; genus F1-80-MAGs062. The sequence continues at coordinate 3,858 of SYLK01000965.1, forward strand.
TTTTGCCCGGCTGACTTTGCCGTGCTGGCCAGTCCAGCAGGCGGAGATAATCTGCCGTCGACATCGGCAGGAACCCTTTGTCGCTGCAGCCAGTTCCTTGATTGTGAACACAGGGCCCGGTCTGGCCGGATCCGTCCAGTTCGTTTGACCCGCTCCAGCGGGGAAGAGCGCGAGGGTTCGCATTGCCGGATGTTCTGGCGAGTGGCCTCATGTTGCCGGGGATCTGTGCCGCCGTTCCGTGGGTCGTGGCAGGTTCGTTGCGTTGAGTGAGTCTCAGAGTGCGACTTCACAGCGGAATCCGGCGACCAGTGAGTCGCGACCGTTGCCATTCGGGCGTTCGATGTATTGCAGGTCGGGCTGCAGCGTCAGCCAGCTGCGGACGCGCGCTTTGTAGAACAGTTCGAAGGCGGTTTCACTGGTCTGTCCGTTCAGGTCGCGAAGATCCGGGCTGAATTCGATCACGGTAAATCCCGCTCCCAGCGTATCGGTGTCCCGATTTCGCAGCAAACCGCGGCAGACCAGTCCCGCGCCCCACGACTGGTCGACCTGATTGCGATCTGCGGGAGCCCAGCTGTACTGGAGAAAAGCTCCAAGGCCCTGTTCCCTGTCTTCGGATTCGGGCCACAGCGTCTGATCGAGAGTGGCGTAAAAACCGTGGTTGCTGCCGAAATCGGCACCGGCATCAACTGCCGCTGTGTCGCTGGTTGTGTACCAGCCGCCGCAGCGAACGAGGGTCAGCAGGGCGTCCTCATCCTCAGCAAAGGGCTGGTAGTCTGCCTGACCGATCACGAACACACCTCGATTCACCGCCGTCATCCACCACTGACCATGATCGGTGCCATGATCATACACGCCGCCGCCAAGTCGCAGCTGACTGGCGGGCTGAAACAGCGACGAAACTCCCAGCGTCTGATAGGGCCACGTGGGCAACGGTACGTTGGCCAGCGTAATAAATGACGAATTCACGAAATCGCCGCCCAGATCGGCAAAGGCAAAGTTTTCGTTCGCATCCTGTCGGCCTGCCTTGACGGAGAACAGGTCTTCTCCGAACGTGTGCTGATACGTGTACTCTCCCAGCTGCGTGATATCCTGGTCGAGTCCGGTATCGATACTGCTGTAATACTGCCCGTCACCAATAAACTGCTGAGTCAGAGTGCGACCGTGGTCGTGCTGCAGATAGACCAGGAATTCGCCGCCGTCCCACCATCCGGCGTTCAGTGTATCCAGACGCAGGGTCAGGGCCACATCGCCGCGATACCGCGTGGCTCCTTTTGTTGTGAGTCCGCCGCGGGCGTTGTTGAAGACTTCGCCGGTATAAAGCAACTCGGCGGTGATCGGGCCGGCCTGGTGCCACTCATCCCCGAACAGCGTGCTCTGGAGTTCTTCAGCAGCCTCGGCTTCCACTTCTTCACCACAGTCTTCGGAGTCAGCCTCCTGGTCGGTCTCGGCAGGGGGAAATCCCTCAGGATCCTCAGTGGCGAGAGAGATGCGGGATAATCCTCCGTCCGACTGTTCACACAGCAGCAGTGGCGAGGGGTGGGTGGTATCAGCAAAGGACCAAGTGTGGCGGCAGGC
>SYLK01000966.1 GCA_005809115.1 Planctomyces sp.
ATTCGATGTTCGCGGGCAAGCTCGCTGAGTCCATCGTGAACGCGTTGACCGTTGCGCGCAATATGCGTGCGCACATCCACGCGCATCATCTTTTTTACGGCTGCAACGGCGGCGGCCGGCCCCACGCCTTCCGTCCAGTAAGTGCTCGAAATGAACGACTCCTGGCAGGCCTGCATCACATCGGAGGTTCCGATCACGGCCCCCATCGCGAAACCGTTGCTCATCGCCTTGGCGAATACGGCGATGTCGGGGGACACTCCGAACAGCCGGTGTGCGCCACCCAGACACATCCGCCAGCCGCTCGAGATCTCATCGAAGATCAGCGGCACGCGGGCTCGGTCGGCTCGCTCCCGGACACCCTCCAGGAATCCCGGCTCCGGATCGATCCCCCGGGTGGGTTCCATCACGATCCCGGCCAGGTCGCTGCCACACTCGCGGATTGCCGTGTCCAGCTCGTCCAGGCGATTGTAGCGAAACGTCGCGATGGTTCCGCCGAGTTCCTTCGGAACGCCGGTCGGCTGCAGACCGGGCAGCAGATGACCGTCGAGCTGTCGAGGGGAATTCGCGGGACTGGAACTGGCTGTCGGCGTTCCGGGGGCCACGTTGGCGGCGAGGTACCAGTCGTGCCATCCATGATAACCGCACACGGCCAGTCGACTTCTGCCCGTGCTGGCCCGCGCGATCCGGACGGCTACCGTCATGGCGTCGCCGCCACCACGCTGAAACCGAGCCTGCTGCGCCCAGGGATGAATCTGGATCAGCAGTCGAGCCAGTTCGACTTCATCCGCTGTCTGCTGAGTCGACATGGCCCCCATATTGACGCGGCGAATGACCGCAGCGTTGACGTCCGGGTCGGCGAAACCCAGAATGCACGACAGGATGCCGCAGTGCGACATGTCGATGAACCGACGCCCGTCGGTGTCCGTCACTTCGCAGCCGATCGCCTGTTCGTAGTATGCCGGCCACTGCTCCGGAGCAAACATTTCCGGTCGCTTGGAGAGCAGCTGCGTCCCGCCCGGAATGATCGTCTTCGCCTCACGGTACTGCTGCTGCACTCCCTCACCCGTCGGCCGCGTCAGTCCCAGGAGTTGGCGCGCGTTACCGCCGAACAGCCGTTCAATGTCCCGGTCGATCAGCTTCATCGTCCGACTGGCCTGCTGCAGCGCCAGCAGCGACTCGATCCCGACCAGCGTCGGGTTCGCGTGAGCCCAGCCTTCCCACTGCGCATTGTGGTCGTAGATCCAGAAGAACCCGTCTCCGATGGACAAGGCGCGCCCGCGGGACTCGGAAACCGGATAGTCGCTGCCATACATCAGCCGCGTCACACCGCAGGTCCCGATGACGGCCTCGAACGCAGCCGCTTCACAGACGGCCGACGTGTCATACCAGACATTGTCCACCCCGCGCAGGGTCTGAATGGCGTCCACCGTATGACGCGAGTTGAAGCCTCGCGCCGCATGCGCCAGGATCAGTTTCGCCTGGGGGTATTGTCGACACTTTTCAACAATGTACGTTTGATTCCGAGGGTCGCTGAGCGCCTTATCGAGCACCATGTGCATCATGATGGCGAGCGAATACTGGTTTGCCAGTTCCCAGGCCCACTCGGGCAGGAACTCGCCCTGCTCCGCATAGAACGTGTCCGGCCGGGCAGCGAAGACATGGTACACCTTGAATCCGGAAAACTGATGCTGCCGCAGCTGAGCTTCGACGTCCGCCGGATCATCCTGCGGACGGATCATCATCAGGCCGCGTGACCCCGTTCGTCCGCGCAGGGTTGCCGCCAGAAACTCATTCGCCGCATGACAGTCCAGATGCCGTGTCGGGAAGGGAAAATACAACCCGTCAACCGCCACGCGGTCGCCCATCCACTGCCGCATCCCCCGCACCATCACATCGTGCGTGATCTCCGGCGACCCGCCAAAGTCCCGGTCGTCAGCCTGCGGAACGAGGTGCCTGAGATCATACAGGTGGGCGTGAACATCGAATGTCCCGGGAGGCACAAAGTTCCGCAGAAATCCGTCGAATAACTCCTGATCAGCCGGCTGACAGCGGAAACGATTCACATCCGTGCCGCCCAGCAGGGGAAACTGGGCCGGGCCGAATACGGTGCGCGCGGCTGGTGTGGCAGTTGTCACTTCGGTAATCTCCTCGGGACGCCGAAAAACCTGTCGCTGGCAGACTCCGCCAGCCGGATCGCATTCGGAAGCAATCCAGATCGCCCCCGCGAGCGACTGCGTCTGCGGTCATTCACGTCTTCCGACGATGGCAATTCACATCTCCAGACGACTCCGCTCAGTCTATCACGCCGCTGACCGAGTTTCCATGCTGGGAATCGGTCCCGGCAGCCGAACGGTCCCGGCAGCCGAACGGTCCCGGCGATTGAACGGGCTCTGCGATTGAACGGGCTCGGCAGCCTTCCGACCGTCACCGCAGACCTTCAGCGCACATTGAATGGCAGTTTTGCGTCCGTCTGCTGGCGACTGAGCTGATCCCGCAGCTTCAGGCGAACCGAGTACTGACCGGGGTTCAGGTGAGCCGGAATGGTGAGGTCGTCGAAGCTCAGGAAGAAATCCGTCCTTCGAGTTCCGGCTTCATCTGCGATGACATCGATCGGAATCGATTCGACGAGCTGATCTTCTCGCAGAATTTCCAGTACCGCTGAGAATTCTGTGTGGTACGTCCCCCGTTCCGTCAGCTGCGATCGAAAGTTCTCCACCTCCGCATAGACCAGAACAGGCTGGCCGGTGCTGAAGTCCGCTGACGGAAACGCCTCGACACTGGCGAATCCATTGATGGCGCTGCAGAACTCCATCCGGCGGATTCTGAGCGGCGACAGCGCCTGGATATGCCGGACGGCGGCACGCAATTCCTCGGACGTGGCCAGCAGCTGATTTTCGCGGCTGAGATGATCGTGCTGAGTGCCCCGATAGTATGTCAGTGACAACATCAGAGACTGCCAGAATTCCTGTTCTTCCTCAGGCAGCCCCTCAATCACACGCATTGCCTCGGCAGCCTGTCCGGCGACAAGCTGCAGCAGCCGCAGGTCGGTCTGCCGCTGCCGCCACAGGTCCACATCGGCCACCAGTCCGGATTCGTCACGGGGCCAGTCCTTCAGCTCCCGCTGCAGGCTCTCAATCAGTGGCTGCAGCGGAGGCGGCTGCGGATCGTCGGCAGCAGCCGCTGACAGTTCCGGATTTGTCCCGGCAGCGACGTTTGTGGACCCGATTTCCGACTCTGACTCCGACTCCGACTGCGTGCCGATCTCCGGCGGAACGGGGAGCCGCTCCCGGCGTAATCCCCAGGGAGTCTGCAGCCGGCGAAACTGTTTGCGGAGGAGTTCGCCGGGATTTTCATCGACGCGAGGAGTGTAAAACTCACGGATCCGATTCAGCATGGACGGCTCGCGGGGCAGGGTTGCCCCCCCCGCCGGATCTGCAGTTGGCTCGGCCGTCGGCGCCGCCGCCGTCGGGTCTGCGGCGGGGAGCAGCGCCTGCTCAGCCGATGGCGGCAGGGAGTCATCAGATGCCGGCGGCAGTGATCCTTCCGGGGCACCGTTCTGCCGGCCCGGCGCGGGCAAATCCCGGCCCGGCGCGGGCAAATCCCGGCCCGGGCCGGGCGAATCCCGGCCCGGCCCGGGTGGATCAGATGATTCGGCGGGCGCGTCTTCGCCGGAATCCGGTTCGCCCGTATTCAGCTCCGGAATTTCCCGAGTGTCGCCCGGTCGTCCGAAAGCCGTTTGTTGTGTGTCGGCCTTCGGCGGCCAGGGATCTGCGTTCCACACATCGGATCGCGGTGCGGTTGCTCGGTCGGGAACATCGCTGATCGGCTCGTCGGCCATGAGCTTCGTCGCCCCTGTGGCGGGAATGCGTTCTTCCGGCGGATTCAGTCGATTGTCTGTGGGCTCCGTATCCATCTTCGAGCGAGCGACATCCGGCCTTCTTTCGGCTGGACCAGGAATGACAGTGATATCGTGATCGCCGCCGGCACGAGGCTGGCTGCGGCGTTCGGTCGGGCGGCGCGGCGCGATCTGCGGCCCAGGAAGGATTTCTCGACGAGACTCCTGCCGGGGCCGGAGTACGGGCAGCACAATGCCCGTCAGTCGCGTTACCGTCTCCGGCCCGGACCAGCCGCCGATTTCCTGTTTTCCGGTCGCATACGACACCTCCGGAGGCGATTCCTGGCGGGTGTCATCAGCCGAAATGACGCGCAGTGGTTGGCGCTCGGTGGCAGCATTCCGCCACGGGACCTGCCCGCTCGACCGCAGGAATTCCTGCGCACATCCCCCCGTCCCGCTGATCACCAGCAGCGCAAGGAAAATCCGTGGACAGGTTGTCCGCATCCTCAGGTGGGAGCCAATCGAGTTCCGGGGTTTCCCAGCCATACAGTGGTCGACCGGAGAATGAGAGCCCGGGCAGACGGGAGTCAGAAACGGGGGTGATGCCGGGCAGACGAAACGACAGAGTTTATTTCGGCCCGGCAGATCGTCACAAGCCGAGAATTCCTGGCCGGTCCGGGCGATGGATTCGCGGCGCGCCGCAGCCGGCGTGTGGCCGAGATCGTCCGTTGCCGGAATTTTCGCGCACTGCGGGAGTACCCGCATTCCCGAACGTTTCAGTATTTTCCGGAAACAAGGCTCAGGACAATCGGCCGGAATGGCCGGATTGCCGAGTGCGATGCCCATAACCTGATATTTTCGGGGAAATGGCGATTTCAGGGGGCTGACGGCACGAAAACAGGAAGAACTGCCCCTGCATTCCTGAAAGTTCGAACAGGGCTCGGGGCGTGACTCTCGGGCCGTAGATCTCGGGCCGTGGATCTCGGGTGGGCTTCCGAATCGCACCGAAGCCCCGCGACGAAGCCAGGGCGCGCGGGAGGGCAGCCTGCGTGAGAGCCTGGGAGTGCGTGAGAGCAGGGCGGGGGTGCGACGGAGCAGAGAATCCGGGAAGTCCGTAAATCCGGGAAATACAGACTTTTGCCGGGAGTTGTCACAAATCCGGGGAATTTCTTGACTCGGGTGAGGGAGTTGGTCATCTTTCAGGTCAGGGCGGACTGACTTCCGAATCTCGTCAGCCGCGGGGTATTTGCTGATCTCGGGAGCGCCGCAGAGATCTTTTTCAGGTAGAGTTGCCGACAGGACTGCCGCTGACCCAGCCGGAGACACTCTCCGAACTGGCTGAGTGGAGCTGCCGGACAAAACATTCTGGTTCGGAATCAGGCAATTTCAAACGGCGGTCATGACCGCCTGGGAGCACTTGAATGGCTGCTCAGAACAACACCGGACTCGTCGTGACGCTGTCCTGCTTTGTCCTGCTGACTGTAATCCTGGGTGTGTTCATGTATATGACCTCATCCCATAACGCACAACTGGCACAAAACATGGAAGTAAAGACGAAAGAGGCATCAGATGCCTCCGCGGCGGTGCGGACACTGACTGCGGATCTGGACAGGCTGAAACAGAAGTCAGTCCGGGTGCCGGACGAGAAGAATACCGATCAGCTGATCACGGGCATGAGTGAGCTGATCAAGGCCACTGCCGGCGATGGTGCGGCATCAGACCTGAATCTCGAGAGCGCACTGGTCAAGACCGGGGTTGATCGCGATCTGCAGAAGCATTCATCCGACGATCGCCAGCGTCAGGTCATCCAGCGGACGCAGGATCTGCAGCAGACGATTCAGCGCAAGGACGCTGAAATCAAGTCGCATCAGGATGCAGCGCTGAAATCCGAGCAGACACTGCGTCAGAACGAGACGCAGCACAGCGAAGAGCTGTCCAGTCTGCAGAAGCAGATCAATGAACTGCGCACGGAGCGAGACGCGCTGCAGGCTGAATACAGCACGTTCAGGAGCACGAAAAACCGAGAGATCGAGGATCTGCAGCAGAGCATTACCAGTCGCGGGGAGACAATTGTCAGGCTGCGTCAGAGATTGTTTGAGCAGGAAGACCTGAGTTTTGAGCGCGCCGACGGATTTGTCACATTCGTCGATCAGGATCGCATGATCTGCTACATCGATCTGGGCGAACGCGACGATTTGCAGATCGGAACAACGTTTTCCGTCTACACCAAGAGCAACAGCGGTGTGGGACGCCGGAATACAGAAGATGTGAAGGGCAAGATTGAAGTCGTCTCACTGCTTGGCCCGCATCTCGCCGAAGCAAGAATCGTCACCCAGGATCGGATCCGACCGCTCTCCGCCAACGACCAGGTCTATTCGCCGTTGTTTTCTTCGGGACAGCAGC
>SYLK01000076.1 GCA_005809115.1 Planctomyces sp.
ACCACGGCGGCGGCAAAACTGATTCCCATTACGCGCCGCTTCGTCTGTGACTATCGTCGCGGCTGGCAGTCCTGGGCGATCGGGCTTTATGCCGCACACCCGCTGCTGCAACAACTGAACATCATCCAGATCACGAGCAGTCATCGTCGGTTTACGGCAGCCGATGGCACGCCCTGCGGCAATATCAGCGGGCTCGTTTCCGCCATGCAGAGCCGAGTTGTGCGATCCATGTACTCCGTCCCGCCTGAAGTGGCCGATCTGACCGATCCCGTGCTGAAACGATACCTGCTTCTGCGATTCGCCGTCGCCGATCCGATGGTCGGGCTGCTGATTACAGCAAATCCCGGTACGCTGCTGCAGCTTGCCGAACTTCTCGATAACGCGGCCGACTTGCTGATTCGCAGCATCCACGACGGTGGCATCGCCGGTTTTCCGTGCGGCTCCGAGATCCCGCCGCGCCTGAGGTCACTCGTCCGGCCTGATCGAGTGCGGAGTCGCCAGCTGGATTGCCAGCTGAAACAGCACGGCCGATTGACTCCGCACGTCGTGTGGCCGTGGCTGACGGCGCTGGGTGTGTGGTGCGGCGGCAGCGCCGCCACCTTCCTGCCGGAACTTCGACGGCACTTTCCCGGTGTCCCGATCAGAGACCACGGGCTGCACGCCAGTGAAGGCCGCATGACCCTGCCCATTCAGGATGAAACGTCCACCGGAATCCTGGAGATCCTGACCCACTATTTCGAGTTCATCCCCACCACCGATGCCAATTCGGCACAACCACTGGTTCTGGAGGCGCATGAACTGACCGTGGGCGGTGAATACCTGATCCTGATGACGACCTGCTCCGGACTCTATCGGTACAACATTCACGATGTCGTACGCTGCACAGGATTCCACGGTCAGACTCCGATGCTCGAGTTTCTGCATAAGGGTGCTCATATCTCGAACATCACCGGAGAAAAAATCTCGGAGTCACAGGTCGTGTCTGCCGTCCAGTCCGCCGCCCGGACAGTCGGAATCCGCCTGTCTCAGTTCACCATGACGCCGCGCTGGGGAACGCCCCCCGGTTACAACCTGTTCCTGGATGAAACCGCCCGTGAATGCCGCCTGCCGGATTCGGCAGTCACAGAACAGCTGGCCGAGCAGGTTGACCGATGTCTGCGGCTCAACAACGGTGAATACAACGAAAAGCGACACACCGGCAGACTGGCGCGAACGGAATGCGTTCTGCTGCCACCCCGCGAGTGGCAGGAATTCCGCCACCAGCGACTCTCCGGCAGCGGCGGCAGTTCGGAACAGTACAAGCATCCCTGCCTGCTCCCGGACCCGCGATTTGAACGCCTCTTCGAACAGTCCTGCGGAATGCTCGCCGGTCTTCAGGCAGCCCCACTGACAGAACGCCGGTACGAGGCACAACCCTGAATCTAAGATTCATCCTCCAGCCGGGAATTCGATTCGTTATCCCGGGGTGATCTGAATCGTGAATCAGATAAGAACCCCTGACAAGACCCGCGTGAACCGCGACGTTTGGGGTGACGTTCCCGGCAAGGAGCGAGGAGAAGGCGGGACATCCGTGCGCATGGCCTTCGGCTGCCTGGGAGCACTCTGTTCAGCAGCATTCCGTAACACCTGGTTGACGAGTTACCTGCCCGGAGGCAGGTCGGCATTCTGTCAGGAGTACTCTGGCAATCCCAGCAGTGATCTGGCTTCGGCCTGACCGGCGGCCGGTTTTCCGAATTCGCTGGCAGTCACGCGTGACAGGGCCACGAGGTGCTGCCACCGCAGTGATGGTCGCGTGGCATGGAAGTCATCCCACACCGTGTGGAAGTATTTCTCCGCGTGCAGCGCACCGTCTTCACTGACGGCGAACTTTGCCAGGAGCGCGAACAGGCGGTCTTCGGGCAATGACATTTCTCCGTAACGCCGCACAACAGCCGTGGCGTGCGCCTGGAGATTATTCCGAACGGCATCTTCCAGTTTTTTCAGCAGCGACTCACCGTCCAGTCCCGCAAGTCGATCCAGATGATGTTTGACGGGCAGTGGTTCAGCCAGCAGGTTGTCGGGCCACTCACGGTCGCGGGCGACCTGCCAGGCACCGATAATCAGGCAGGAAAATGTGTTACGGCCGCTGCTGACTGCTGCCAGGTTTCTCCATGCGTTGGCGGCATCACTGGCATGGACGCCCACGGAATCGCCGTGTACGCAGCCTGCCGGCTTCAGTTTATCCTCCCACTGCGGAAGTCGCCCGCCATCCAGGAGTACCAGCAGGCTGGCGGCCAGCGACAGGGCTTCCCCGACGGCCGACGGCGCAAACCCATCAGCCAGAGCACCTGCGGCAGCCCTTGCGGACTCAGACGGTGATGCCGTCGCGAACGTCCGGCTCAGTTCCTGCACGAACTGATCATCCGCGAGCCTGCAACCGGGGCTCAGGCCCTGAAGATGGAATTCGTCGAGCAGCCCGACAAGCATTTTTCCGTGTTGATCCCAGTCAGCATGCCGCTGTGGTTCGGATTTCAGGCAGTACCGGAGCGACTGCCTGAGGAGCGTGGCAGCGTGCTGTGTGCCCACGATGTCCTGCATTTCCCAGGCTCGAAAAGGCAGGACGGTGCGATGCACTTCAGGATTGTCCTGGACCAGCGGAATCAGGGCGTTCAGCGCTGTCTGAGGATCAGCGGAGACGAGACCGGCGAGGATCTGTTCGGCCCGGTCGGTGTCGCGGGCCAGCACAGCCTCGCGAAGTCCCGCCTCGTGGAATTCCCCGGCCACGTCCAACGGTCGCGGAGAATGCAGTATCTCTGAACTCCGGCCACCGAACTCCTGAATCCGACTGGTGTTGCGATAGAGGACTTTCAGAACGGGCAGGGCCTCGGCACCTCCGGGCATCAGCGATGCCATGTTCAGAGCCGGTGCAAGCGCCATGAAGGTATGGAAACCGATATAGTCTTCACCGCCGAACGTACGGGCATTGGCCAGCGCTCCGGCAGCTACCAGAGATCTCAGGGGCAGTCCATCCCGCAGGCGAGCCGTCAGGAGGG
>SYLK01000967.1 GCA_005809115.1 Planctomyces sp.
AGGCCCAACGGGCCGGCCATTCGGCGGGACCGTGAACACGAACTGCTGGCCCGTTGGGCCTCGACGGTGATGTTGGTGCGATTCTCCTGGCCCGTTGGGCCAGGCTATTTGAACTGCTGGCCCGTTGGGCCGAATCAGCACAACTCCGGATTTGGCCATCATGCGATCAACTTTCGCGGCAGGACGCCGCGACTGCGATTCGACACGATGTCGGTCCGCGCAACTGCGATTTACAGTCCATTGGTCTGAGGCGAGCGGCGAAGCCGCGATGCCTCGCTGGAATTCTTCAGTCGCACTCGCGAACTCGACGGACGACGCAAAGGCGTTGTAGAGATCGAACTATGATTACCACCGCAACTGAATACGAAAAGGCACAGTCCGAACTTCGTGATCTTCAGGATCGTTTGGATAAACTGCAGGATGAGTATCCCATTGGCGAGAAGGGATTCACGAAAGCGGGAATACGCAAGTTGATTGCGAGGGTGAATGAAGAGCTTGCCATCTACGAGGGCAGTGAAGAAATGCGGGCACAACTCCCGGACTAACCAGGTGCAGAAGGCGCACAATCTGTCGCGCCTGGGGTCAGGCCTGGGGCTGAGCCCCTCCCACACCTCACGGCGTGCGGGTCGGCTCGGGGAGTTTCATTTATTTCGCAGTGACTGTCAGCCAGATGGTTCACAGACGCGGCAGTGCCTCGTGGGCGAGGTATTCCAGTGAGAGTGCATTGCACGGCTCGGCTGGACGACGGCAGCTTCCCGAAAACTGCAAAACCAGGAATCCCGCATGATGCGAATGGACGTCTTCGGCAGCGAGTGTGCAGAATGGCGGTCGGCCACTGATTCCTCCGATTTTCCTTCACGGCAGCCGGAACCCTTCGTTTGCGCCGCATTCACGTGATTGACTCACACACGGGTGGAGAGCCCACTCGGATCATTGTTCAGGGCGGCCCGGATCCGGGACCGTGTGACCTTGCGCAGCGCCGTGAGGTGTTTCGGCAGCAGTTCGATCACGTGCGCCGCTCGGTGATCTGTGAACCCCGGGGGTCAGACATTCTGGTCGGAGGGCTGTTGTGTCCGCCACTCGATCCAGCCTGCACTGCCGGCGTGATTTTTTTTAACAATACGGGCTTTCTGAACATGTGCGGGCACGGCATGATCGGGCTGATGGTCACGCTGGCGTGGCTGGGCCGGATCGGACCGGGCGTGCATCACATCGAGACTCCAGTCGGTATCGTGACCGCGACGCTGCTGGACAGCCATCGGGTGGCGGTCCGGAACGTGCCATCGTGGCGATATCTGCGCGACGTCACCGTTCCTGTTTCAGGATACGGCGTGGTACGGGGCGATGTGGCGTGGGGTGGCAACTGGTTTTTCATCGTGAGCGAACACGACAAGGAACTGTCGCTCAGTCGTTGGAAAACGCTGTCGGAATTCACCGGCAGTATCCGACAGGCACTGGAGTCGGCAGGACTCACGGGGGCCGACGGCAGTCCGATTGACCACATCGAGCTGTCGGGACCGCCTGTCGATTCCCGCGCCGACAGCCGCAACTTTGTCTTGTGCCCGGGAGGTGCCTATGATCGGTCACCGTGCGGCACGGGCACGAGCGCCCGAATCGCGTGCCTGGCAGCCGACGGACTGCTGTCGCCCGGGCAGATCTGGCGCCAGGAGAGCATCACCGGCAGTGTGTTCGAAGCCACGGCCGAACGGACAGACAATGTGAATGGTCACCCGGCGGTGGTCCCGACGATCACTGGATCGGCATGGATTACGGGTGATCTGCAGCTGATTTTTGAACCCTCAGACCCTTACCAGGCGTAGACGGCGACATGGCACAGTCACAGCGACGAACGGTGATTATCGGCGGTGGAGTGATCGGCGGATTCGCGGCATACCATCTGCGGCAGACGGGGCGTGAAGTAACGATTGTCGAGAAAGGCAAATTCGGAGCCGGCTGCTCACACGGCAACTGTGGATACGTCAGCCCCAGCCACGTCCTGCCGCTGTGTCGACCCGGCCAGATCATGAACGGCGTGAAGGGCATGTTCAGTAGTCAGCGAGCCCTGCGGATCCATCCCCGGCTGTCGCTGAGTTTCTGGAGCTGGATGATGAAATTCGCCCTGAAATGCAACGACTACGATGCGCTGCTGTCCGGGAAGGCACGGCACGCGCTGCTGCAGTCGTCAGCGGCACTCTATCGGGAGATCATTCAGAAAGAGAATCTGCAGGTCGAGTGGAAGACGGACGGGCTGCTGTTCGTATTTCAGGAACAGCAGGGGTTTGACCACTACCGCGGCACTGACAAATGGCTGCGAGACAACTTCGGCGTGGCCGCGGAACCACTCGACGGTGATGCGCTCGTCCGACTGGAGCCGTCGCTGAAGCCAGGCATGGCCGGAGCCTGGTTCTACCGGATTGACTCGCACCTGCGACCGAGCCGCCTGATGAGTGAGCTGCGCCGAGTCCTGATCGAACAGGGTGTGAAGATCGTGGAAGACTGCGAGGTGCGGGGATTTGCCGCCAGCGACGGCCGCGCCACCGCGGTTCGCACCTCGGGTCAGGACATCGCGGGCGACGAATTCGTGGTCTGCACCGGTTCATGGACGCCGTTCCTGAATTCCGAACTCGGCTGCCAGATCCCGATCCAGCCCGGCAAAGGGTATTCGATTACGATGGCCCGGCCGAAGCTGTGCCCGAAATACCCCATGATCCTTGAGGAATGCCACGTGGCCATCACACCGTTTGAGCAGGGGTACCGGGTGGGAAGCACCATGGAATTCGCCGGCTACGACACCACCCTGAACCGCACTCGACTCAACTACCTGAGATCAGGCGCTGCGCGATACCTGCATGAACCGACAGCCGAGCCGGTCGAGGAAGAATGGTATGGCTGGAGACCCATGACATGGGACGGCAAGCCGTACATCGACCGCACTCCGCGATTCGGCAACGTCTGGGTTGCCGCCGGACACAACATGCTGGGAATTTCCATGGGCACAGGCACCGGGAAACTGGTGGCCGAGCTTGTGGACGGAAGAATACCACACATCGATCCGGTGCCGTACCGGATCGGTCGCAGTTGATTCGTCACTTCCCGGCAGCGTCGATCGGTGAACTGACCAGGACAGACAGCGTCTTGTCGGGTGCGAGCGAAAACACGGTGCGGATGTGCGGATCAGCGATCAGCAGGTTATCTCCGCTGCGGCACAGTCCGACGGGGCGATCGAGCGGCGGACCGGTGACCCACTGCTGTTTTTCTCCATCCGGTGTGATCTTCCAGATGCAGTGACCGTAGTTGTCGGTGACAAAGAATGAGCCGTCGTCCATTCGGACGATATTGTGCGGCAGTTCGAAGGGGCGACCTTTCACGAACGGCTCGATTTTGCCGTCCGGGGTCACCTTCTGGATCTGTCCATCGCGGCTGGACGTGGACAGGACCCACAGGTTGCCGTCCGGATCGAGAGTCAGACCGCGTGGCGAATTGATCACGGCGAACTCTGCGGGCTCTTTGGCCCCCTCAGCCGGCATTTTCCAGATCCGATGCACTTCCAGGTCGGCCGTGTAGATCGTGCCGTCGGGTGCCACGGCAATG
>SYLK01000968.1 GCA_005809115.1 Planctomyces sp.
AGACGGTCACGGTCCATACCGCACGCTGGCGGGTCCTGGAGGGCGTCACAGCGGAAGGACTGCTGTTGGTTCCCGAAGTCCGCCGTGCCGGAGTGGTCGCCCTGCCGGACGCGGACTGGACGCCGGAAATGTTCGCTGGCGTCAGCGACGGCCTGCCGGAGTCGGCGCAGTTTGTGCGGCGGCTGGCAGACGCCGGCTGTCTGGTCGTGATCCCGACATTGATCAGTCGCAGTGACGAATTCTCCGGAAGCCCTCACGTCGCATGGACCAATCAGCCCCATCGCGAGTTTCTCTGTCGCCAGGCATTCGTCGTCGGCCGCCATCCCATCGGCTACGAAGTCCAGAAGGTACTTGCCGCCGTCGACCTGCTGGCGCAGCTTTCGGAATCACGGGACCGCAGCGGATCGGTGGATCCGTGGCCGCTCGGGGTGGCTGGTGTCGGTGAAGGCGGGCTGATTGCCCTGTATGCAGCGGCACTGGATCAGCGTCTGCGATCGAGTCTGGTCTGTGGTTACTTCCAGGAGCGGGAGGACGTCTGGCAGGAACCGATTTACCGCAACGTGTGGGGGTTGCTGACGGAATTCGGGGATGCCGAGCTGGCCAGTCTGGTGGCACCACGTCGGCTGGTGATTGAAGCCAGCAGCGCTGTGGAAATCCCGGGGCCTCCCGCGGTCCGGGACGGTCGCCGTGAGTGTGCCGCCCCCGGACGGATCGTCAATAATCGGCTGTCATCGGTCCGCGCAGAGTTTGCACGAGCGGCAGCGATCTGCGAACCACTGGAAGGGCCATCGGAACTCTTTCTGGTCGTGAGCGGAGCGGAAGGTCATGGTCCGCCCGGAACCGACAACGCGGTGCGGACCTTCGCAGCCGGACTGGGGGTTGAGCTGGGAGCGACTGAAGAAACGGCCCCGTGGCAGCCAGCGGATCAGAACGGCAGGCAGTCATGCGGCGCACTTCGGGACAGAGTCGCGCGGGAGAAACGGCAATTCGACGAACTGCAGGCTCATGTGCAGACTTTGCTCCGGCGGAGCGCCCGCGTGCGTGATGCGATCTGGAGCCGAGATCCTCCGTCGGCGGACGCATGGCACCAGCTTCGTGCGTCATTGCGCGATCGTGTGCATGAGGAGCTGATCGGGCGACTGACGGCGACAAGGCTGCCGGCCGGTGCCAGAACACGTCTCGTCACTGAAACGGACAACTATGCTGGTTATGAAGTGATGCTGGACGTTGCGGACGATGTGATCGCGGGCGGTATTCTGCTGCTGCCGAATGACCAGGCTCCCGGTGCACAGCGCCCGCTGGTGGTGTGCCAGCATGGACTGGAAGGGACGCCCATGGACACGATCTCACATGACTCACCGGCCTTTGGCTATTACCGGGCGTTCAGCGAAGAACTCGTCAGGCGTGGATTTGTGGTCTATGCGCCGCAGAACCCGTACCGCGGGGGTAACAGGTTCCGGCGGATTCAGCGCATGGCGAATCCGCTGAAGCGTTCTCTGTTCAGTTACGTGATCGCACAGCACGAACAGACGCTGGAATGGCTGGCGACGCTGCCGCAGGTGGACTCGACGCGGATCGCCTTTTATGGTCTGTCGTACGGTGGCAAGACAGCGCTGCGCGTACCCCCGCTGCTCGATCGATACTGCCTGTCAATCTGTTCCGGCGACTTTACTGACTGGGTCAGGGCGATCGCGTCCAGCGAAGATCGCTGTGGTTACATTTTTACGGGCGAGTATGAGGTCCCGGAATGGAACATGGCCCATCTGGCCAGCCATGCGGAACTGGCGATGCTGATGGCCCCGCGACCGTTCATGGTTGAGGCGGGACACCGTGATGGCGGGCAGCCGACAGAATGGGTTGCCGGCGAGTTTGGCAAGGTCCGCCGCCATTACGATCAGCTGAACATCGGCGACCGCACGGAGCTGGAGTTTTTCGACGGCCCGCACACGATCCATGCCCGGAACACGTTCGACTTTCTGCACCGGCATCTGAACTGGCCGCGGCAACCACCTGATTGACTGCAAAATGCTGCGCGTCTGAGAGGGCACACGGCCTCGCGTGGAGGTGCTGCTCCAGCCAGGCTTCGCAACTGCCGTGAATTGCGTGAAATATCGCGTGAACCTGAAAAATTCACGGGAACGTTGGATTCTTGCGCGTGTCAACGGATATGCTTTCACAGCACGCGAGGAGCGGCGGACAGCGGGATCGACAGGCCTGCCATTGATCGGGAATGGTCAGGATGTTCGTGAGTGACTTCGCAGACCTGCGAGATTCCTCGTGCTGTGCCATTCGTGTCCACAGCGGGAGACAGTGGATGAGTGTTTCTGTACTTCAGCGTCCGACTCTGGTATTGAACCGGAGCTGGCAGCCGGTGGCAGTGTCGACCGTTGCACGATCGCTGGTCAAGGTGTGGAACGCATCGGCGCGGATCGTGGATCCGCTCAGTTTCCAGCAGTATGACTGGGACGACTGGATGCAGCTGGCCCCGGAGGAGGGCGATCTGGTGATTCGCACGCAGTGGATGCAGTTGCGGGTTCCGGAAGTCATTGCCCTCACGCGATACGACCGCATGCCGGTCAAGATTGTGGCCTTCAGTCGTCGCAATGTCTTTAAGCGGGACCACTTCACCTGTCAGTACTGCGGGTGTCGTCCGGGCAGCGAAGAGCTGACGATTGACCACATCGTTCCGCGATCGCGTGGGGGTGTTTCGTCGTGGACGAACTGTGTTCTGGCGTGTATCGACTGCAATTCCCGGAAGTCGAACCGGACACCCGAGCAGGCGGGAATGCCCCTGCGGAAGCAGCCGACCCGTCCTCACTGGAACCCGCTGTACGCTCCGCATGGTGTCAGAATCCAGAGCTGGTCGAAATTCGTGAGTGAAGCGTACTGGACAGTTGAGCTGGGCGACTGAGATTCACGGCGTGGCGCGGTCAGCCCGCATCAGAGTCGGGCATGACCGGCGTGCAGCGTTGAAGTCTGCTCTGGCGGACGCGATACTGTGCGCCATCCGTTCTGTTTCTCCCACTGAAGGTGAGTACCTGATGCCGATTCTCGATCGTTTTTCACTTCGGGGCAAGATTGTACTGGTCACGGCGGGTGCCGGACCGCTGTTCGGTTCCAGCCTGTCCGAGGCTCTGGCGGAGGCGGGGGCGACGGTCATCACGGCCAGTCGTTCGCGGGAGCGGAATGAGGAATTTGCAGCGGGACTGCGCGACAAGGGATATGACGCTGTGGGAATGGCGTTCGAACTGGGGGATCCGAATTCCGGCCGTGTGCTTCATCAGGAGGTGCTGCAGCGGTATGGCCGGCTGGATGTCCTGGTGAACAGTGCGCTGATGCGGGATACGTACGGCGGGCGTTTTGAAGATCAGACTTTCGAGCAGTGGGAACGCTGTGGCCGGGGCGACTTTGCCGGACTGCTGCACATCTGCCAGTTGTTTGTCCCGGAAATGGTGCGGCAGAAGAAGGGTTCGATCATCAATATCTCCAGCATCTACGGCGCTGTTTCCAATGATCCCGGGATCTATGAAGGAACCACGATGACACAGCCGCCGAACTACACATTCGTGAAGGCGGGGATGGTCAACTTTACACGCTATCTGGCCTGTTATTACGGAAAGCACGGGGTGCGTGCGAACTGTATCAGCCCCGGCGGCTATTTTGATAACCAGCCGGAATCGTTTGTGGCTGCCTACAATCGGCGTGTGCCTGTTGGAAGAATGCTGGGCAATGAAGACATCAAGGGCGCAGCCGTTTTCCTCGCCTCGGATGCCAGTGATTATATCACCGGTCACAACCTGATGGTTGACGGCGGCTGGACGGCGCTTTAGAGCCCCTGACAGAACCTGCGTCACCGGCAGATCGGACTTCAGGTGCGGGGGAGCGACTGATATCGCAGAGCGACTTCGTGGTTCGACCGCCGGCGCCAGATGAAGCCGTCCAGAATGTAGTGCGTGATCTGGGGCACGGCCAGAAGCGGGACCAGAACCAGATCGAACCTGCCAATCTGCCACGCGGGACCGAACAGCCACGAGCGCTCATGCCACACGCCACAATCCCACAGTAATTCCTCGAAGAAAGCCAGCCCCCAGAGTCCTCCGAGGAAACCGAGAATTCGCGACCAGCGCGACCAGCGCGACCAGCGACGCGGTCGATGCGGGTCCGGAGCCACCGGGTCCGGAGCCGCCGCGGGAATCGGGTGCTCTCGGTCCCATCCGACGAGAACGATGTAAGGAATTCCGTGGGTGATCACGTTTGTCACCGTGAAGGCGTAGTCTGAATTGCAGGCCACGATGCCGGTGTACCAGCAGATCGCCGTGGTGATTACGACGACGTCTTTTCCGGGATTGAAGCGGCGCTCCCAGACGGCCTGCGAGACAGAGCGGCCCAGGTACAGAAACAGCGACAGGCAGTAAACAGGCCACAGCAACTGCTCAGCCAGCACAGGCAGTGTCGCGAAGTCTGTGTCGACGAACCAGGCGAACCGGCGTGGATGTGCGTGCCAGTAAACCAGCGGATAGATCGTGGCGAGGTAGATCGCGGCCGAGTCTGTCAGGCGGCTCGCCAGATCGCGTTCACCGGCCTTTCCCCGATACAGCATGACCCAGCCGTATTGCTGCCGGACAAAATGAAACACCGCCAGGTAGGCCAGTGTCCGCCAGAAGATCAGGGGACCCTCCGAGTAGACGGCGGCACCGACAGCAAATGCCAGAACCGGCACGACGGCATACAACCATGGACGGCGTCTCAGTTCCTGACGATCCAGGTACACTCGAAAGCCGGTGGCGTACACATGTGCCACATCAATCAGGACGATTGTCGAAATCCACAGCCATTCGGGCGTCTCCTGCTCCTCCCAGCCGAGCCACAGGCCCAGGCACAACAGAGCCAGAGCCAGAGTGGCGCTGCCGAGAAACGTGAGCAGGTCAGTTCGGGCCGAGAACAGCCACGGCAGCGGCAGGGCATGGATCGGTCTCACGCGAATGCTTCCAGGACTTCGTCAGCAGCGCGGCAGCCGTGATCAAAGGCTTCTTCGAACAGGGCAATGCCGCTGAGATCTGAGTGCGCGAAATGAATCCGTCCGTCAGGGACCGCGGCCGCCTGCCGCTGACGGCTGGTACGAAACCCCGGGATCGGCTGAACCATGGCGTGGCCCCAGCGAAAAACATCGAGTCGAGTGGTCAGCTGGCGGATCTCGGGATGCGCGCGTTCGAGATCCGTCAGCACCACATCCGCCAGGTCTGCCCAGCTGGCCTGCAGCAGCTTCTCCCGCGCATCGCGTGATTCCTCATCACACAGCGGACAGTACCAGGTGAGTACTGTCGGTCCATGGTCCAGCCCGGTCTGGTGTGTCGCGACAACATAGCCCAGTGATCTGCTGTCGTGGATCACATTGTCCCAGCTCAGGGGGACGCGGCCTTCGCGAGGGCGGTCCTGCAGGTGCAGATTCGCGACGAACCAGGATCCGTACCGGAACAGGTCGGTCTGCCGTCCGGTGCGTTGTGTGAAATCCGCGATCAGACGCGGTGCCAGAAACTGTGGCGCCGCGAAAATGACATGGCGGGCACGAATCCCAGCAGCCTCCCGGGTCTGAGTATCGTACCAGACAACTTCGACCGAATCCGGCGCAGCCGGTGAGTTCTGTGCGGCAGGCGAGATTCGCGTGGGCCGGGCTCCTGCTGCCGGGGCAGGCACCGCGGATCGCGAAGGTGGCCCGACGGGGCGGATCTGCGTCACGGCCGCGCCGGTCCGGACGGATGTTCCCAGGTTCTGCAGCAGATGGCTGATCAGGGGGGAGTTTCCTTCGGGCCATGTGATCAGCGGCTGATGCCCGCTCCCGGCGGTCCTCTGGCGGGCGGCGAAATAGAACAGTCCGGCCCAGGCACTTGTCTGTTCGGCCGACAGACCGTAATCGTCGCGACAGCTGTAGTCCACCAGCCAGTGCAGTCGCGGGGAATTCCAGCCCTGCCGCCGCAGCCATTCCGCGACTGAATCCTGATCAAGGTGCGTGACCTGCGAATCATCGGAGGAAAGGCGCGACGGGACGGCAAAGGCGCGCCGCCCGGCCGAATCCCGCCATTCCACCCAGCGGTCGACTTCCCTGCGAAACGCATCCAGTTGTGCCAGATCGTCTGGTGAGGCTCCCGTTGCCGGATACAGCCCATCGATCCATTCACCCCCGAAAAACAGACGTTCCTCCGGTTCACGACACAGGAACTGCTCAGCAATTACGGGCGTTCCGTCATCCGCCGTGGACTCGACCACGCCCATGTCAGCCAGCAGCTGAATCAGCAGATGGTGTTCCGGCAGGGGAGCGGGGACATAATGGGCGCCCCAGGGAAACTTACAGAGACTGCATGTTCCGGATCTGACCGTACCGCCGGGGTCTGGTTCCAGTTCCAGCACCACAAAATCGTTGAACCCGCGCTGCCGGAATCTCCATGCGGCGGAGAGCCCCGACACTCCGCCGCCGACAATCACTACGGGCAGATCCTGCCAGCTGCCGACGTCTGGCTGTGGCTGAAAGCCGTCACGCAGCCGATGTCCGACTTCCAGCGACTGTCCCAGCAGCTGTCCCGCGGCCGGCAGACGCGGCGGTGGGTGACATCCCGGGGACAGCACCGACGCCAGTGCCGGTGCTCCCAGCAGCAGCTGAATCAGTTCCCGCCGACTGAGTTCCATGATTCGCGTGACTCAAAAAAATACCGTCGTCAGCGCAATCCGAATGTGATCTGCCGCTGACTCAGGACCGGCCAGAAAATCAGTTGAACAAACTCATGTCCCTGACCAGAAAATTTGTTCAACTGATTTTTTGGCCGGTCCTTACCCGAGTGGTCCTGAGTCACGACGAAACCACGAGACTCGCGCCGACTATCGCCAAGCATTCCACTCCTGATCGTAGTATCGCACAATGGCCTGATTATTCAGCTGATTGATCTCGGTTTTGATGCGATTCAGGTCCGGCGGAAGGCTGAACAGGCCGTTCAGCACATCGTCGTTCAGGAAGCGGAGTGCGGACACGACTTCGGGCGATATCCTGATTTGCTGCGGGACGGGTTCCATCGAAGCCAGCGCGAATCCCCATTCACCAAAGGTCGGGACGGCGGCATGATACGGACGCACGTGAAATCCGGCGGACTCCATGGTGCTGACGATGCACCAGAACGTCTGCGGTGCCACCAGCGGCGAAGTGCACTGCACGCTGACGAGCGCACCCGGAGCCAGGTGTTCACGCAGCATGCGATAGAACCTCCGGGTGTACAGTTTTCCGATGGCGAAGCTGCCGGGATCGGGAAAGTCGATAATCGCGGCGTCAAACGGGCCACCACCACCGCCGCTGCGACCGGTCCAGACGAAGGCGTCGTTGTTCACCACCGTGACGCGAGGATCGCGGAGTGCGGCCTGACTGAGTTCCAGCAGCGGAGGAAAACGCTCCGCCAGGGTTGTCATCCCGGGATCAATATCGACCAGGGTGACGGCTTCAATCGAGGGGTACCTGAGTATCTCACGTAATGCCAGTCCATCACCGCCACCCAGTACCAGGACCCGCCGCGGTGTCATGGCGGCAGACAGCGGCGGATGGACCAGTGCCTCATGGTAGCGATACTCGTCGACGGAATTGAACTGCAGATGTCCGTTGAGATACAGTTGAAAACCCCTGCTGTTGCGCGTCAGGACGATCCGCTGGAATGCAGTCGTTTCCGCGTGCACGATCGGATCGCCCAGCACGCCTTCCTCAGCCAGCTCCGTCATGCGGTCAGCCTTGAGAAGCGCGATGCACAGCATTCCCAGCACGAGGCATGCTCTTCCCCGCAGTCCGGGCAGGACCCGGCGTGGAAGCAGCGGGCGCAGCAGATACGTCCCCCAGAGCGCCACTGCGGCATTCAGCAGTCCGCACAGCAGCGACGTGCGAATCAGTCCCAGACGCGGCACGAGGAACATCGGAAACAGCAGTGAAGCCAGCAGCGCTCCGATGTAGTCGAACGTCAGCACGCGGGACACCAGATCTTCAAAATCCAGTTGTTCCCGCAGCAGCCGCATCAGCAGCGGAAGTTCCAGACCGACCAGCACGCCGATCGCGAACACCAGACCATACAGGACCGGCTGAAACAGGCTGGCCCAGGCGAAGGTGGCGAACAGGATCGGCGCGGAGAACCCGCCCAGGAGAGCAACGCCCAGTTCAATTTCCACAAAGCACCGCGCGACCTGCCCCACGACCAGTCGCGACAGCCATGCCCCGGCGCCCATTGCCGACAGGTAGATGCCAATCACCAGAGAAAACTGCGTCACGGTGTCGCCCAGCAGGTAACTGGCAAGGGTTCCGGCGAGCAGCTCATACACCAGACCGCAGGTCGCAATGACCAGCACATTCAGATACAGCAGCACCAGTGGCGCGCGATTCATGGAGTCATGAGACATGCCGGTCCTTTGCCGCACAGTGGACGAGATCGAAGATTCCGCCCGCAGCCTGCCTTACGGGTCCTTACGGGCCGCAACCGCGGGACGCACTGTCTGCTGAGCCGTGGAAAACGCGGCGGGCACAGAGCACCGAGCTGGCGGCTCAGCGAAACCTTCGACCTCCCGGTATCCAGCCAGACTCCTACCCCTGGATCGCGGCTGAGATGATGAGCGAAATCCCCAGGATCACGGCCGCCATGACGATCGCCACGGCTGTGTTCTGGTCCTCTTCGATCTCTTTCACGAGCGGGAACGGACAGAAGCGATGCATCAGCCAGAAACACAGCCCCAGCACAGCTACGCCCACCAGAGAAAACACGATCGCCGCCAGCAGATGCCGAATCAGCAGCCCCGACTCCCCGACTGTTTCTGCCGACACGGCAGCGTCGCTGCCGACCTGGGCCAGCACCGCTGAAACTCCCTGGATCCATTCGAGCGAAACCACTATTTGCCTCCTCCCCAGAAGCCGCCGGAACTGCGACCATACGATGAGCCGTGTCCCCCTGACCCGCCGCTCATGAACGCACTGCGAATTCCGAAATCGGGTGTCATCCAGCGGCCGAACCCGGCCGCACAATAGCAGCCGCACGTGATAAAGCCGAAGATCAGATAGATTCGTCCCATGGTCGACAATCTGTTCATGCGTCTCACTCATCCCCCCGGGCATAGGGGCTGAAGTCGCTTTCCCGCCAGCGATTCACCTCAAACTGGTGATTCAGAAACAGCAGGACGACGGGTATCGCGGACAATGCCAGCAGCGCCGACAGGAAATAGAAAAGTTCCACGGGATACGAGAGCAGCGGGAGGACGAAGTGCAGCACCACCAGCACTGCCCCGAAGGCGATCCACAGGCGCCAGACGTCCGAGTAGTCCGGCTTTGGCTGAATCGTACCAACGCCCCACGGCACCGGCAGCTCCGACAGCCCGAATGCCTGCTCCACAGTCTCACGCTCAACATAGGTCCCGAGCGACAGATTCCGTTCATGGCCTTTGTCGGAGACAGTGTCTTCGACGGACAGCATGTGCGGTGGCGCGATATAATCGGCCGTCATCGCCTGTTCCCGCGTGGTGACACGCCAGTAGAATTCCCCGACGACCGAACGAACGTATGCGGTCCCCTGATCAAAAATCCGGAAGCTGCTGCCCCGATGACTGATCTCGGCCCCGCGGAGGTCCGGTGCGGCAGAGACTGACAACGGCTCGACAAAACTCCAGTGGCCGCGATTGCGCACAAGCCAGCGAAAACCCTTTCGAGGATGGTACAGCAGGTACTCGGACCACGGGTAATCGCGGCCTTCAAAGACGGCGTACCGGACCATGAAACCGATCACAGTATACTCATCACCGAACAGCGTCCCCACCTTTCCCAGAGGGATCAGGGGCTTTTCACCTTCGAAATTCAGCGTCTGCAGGAACTTGAGCGTTCCCTGCTGGCAGTCGAGCAGAGAGTTACATGCCGGACAGGCGACGCGCAATGTTTCCGGCGCGTGCAGCGTCAGCGGGCTGCCACACTGCGGGCAGCTGATCTGCAGAGCACTGGTATCCGGCGTCGCGGCCCAGATATCCGCATCCTCACCCGAATGTCCATTCAGGTGCAGTTCCTCCAGGGAAACCTGCTGCCCGACGAACAGACGCAGCTTGTCTTCGCCGAATTCGATCGTGGCAAAGGCCCCCTCCGGGCCGTTCAGGTCCGCGAATCGATGCGCTGCCTGCGGCCGGAAGGCCCAGGGGATATTGCCGTCCGCGGAGACCGCGGTGGCCACCGCCTTCTCGGCGACCACAAACGTCTGTTCGGTCCCGAGATCCACGCGCTCACCCACCTTCACGGACGCGAAATCCGGCAGTTCAGCGCCCTCGCTGAGCCGACGTCGGGACGTCAGAAAATAGCGTCCCTGAGCGTCCGCCAGCCAGCCCACGCGGTCTCCCGGATATTGCAGGTACCACTCATTCCACACGCCGCCGGCCGGATGCTGGTACTGGACGCGGC
>SYLK01000969.1 GCA_005809115.1 Planctomyces sp.
GCCATCTTCAATCTGCTCCATCAGGTGGGTTGCGGGCCAATCCCGCGCCAAGTCATACTGTCACGCCGGGCCATCGCCCATCCTGTCCGTACAAGTCAAGTCGGAGTCAGTCGGATGATCAGATCTCGCGTCTGCCACTGTAATTATATCATGCTGGCGGCACTTGTCATGGGCTGCCCGGCCGGCAGCCGTCTGCCGGCCGAGGAACCTGCGGGAACCGTTTCCGGCTGGACACAGTGGCGCGGACCGGCGGCCAATGGATCTGCGGCATCGGATGCACGGCCCCCGATCCACTGGGATGCCGCGACCAACATCCGCTGGACGGCCAATCTGCCGGGTGAAGGAGCTGCGACGCCGATCGTGTGGGACCAGCAGGTGTTTCTTCTGTCCGCTGAAATCACGGAACGACGGACCGAAACGCCGGCAGCAGCCGATGAACAGGCGAAGACGGTCCCGCCGGCCGAGTACTACCGGTTTCTGGTGACCAGCATCGATCGCCAGACAGGCTCTGTTCGCTGGCAGAGGCTGGCGACCGAACAGGTGCCTCACGAAGGCCACCATCCATCGCATACGTTCGCCGCAGGCTCGCCGACCACGGATGGCGAACGCCTGTACGCCACTTTCGGGTCGCGCGGCTTCTATTGCTATGCGCTCGACGGCACCCTGCTGTGGAACCGGGATCTGGGTGACATGCGGACGCGCTTTGGCTGGGGAGAAGCGGTGACCCCGGTGCTGGCCGAAGACCTGCTGATCGTCAACTGGGATCAGGAAGAGAACTCGTTCATCACGGCGCTCGACAAACGCACCGGAGAGGACGTCTGGCGAGTTGCTCGGCCGGGCGAGGTCACCTCGTGGAACACACCGCTCGTGACCGAGTCTGATGGCCGGCTGATCGTCATCGTCAACGGGACACAGCGCGTGCGGTGCTACGACGCGCGGAACGGGGAAGAACTCTGGTCCTGCGGAGGCCAGTCGATCAATGCCATTCCGTCAGTCGTCCGATTCGAGGATACTGCCATCTGCATGAGTGGGTATCGCTCCGCCGCGGCATTCGCAGTCCCCCTGAATTCCTCGGGCGATATCACCGGGTCGGACGCCATTCGCTGGCAGCATCACTCGGGCACGCCATACGTTCCCTCACCCGCAGTCAGCGGTCGGCGGATCCTGTTCACGGCAGGGAATACGGACGTGCTGAGCTGTCTGGACGCCGGCTCCGGCGAGGTGCTGACTGAACGGCGGCGTCTTCCCGGAGTGGGCAGTCTGTACGCATCACCGCTGGTTGCCGGCGGGCACGTATATTTCACCGGCCGCGAGGGGACTACCGTGGTCCTGCAGGACAACCAGACGCTGGACGTCGCTGCGGTCAACGTCCTGAACGATGCGATTGATGCTTCTCCCGTGGCGGTCGATCATCAGCTGTTCCTGCGCAGCCGAACCAGGCTCTACTGCATCGCGGAATGAACAGCGAAATCGCGGATTGAACAGCCGAACGAACTCCTACGAATGCGAGTGCGCATCATCCGGAAACTCGCCTTCGCGCACCTCCCGGATAAACTCCCGAACCGCCTGTCCTGCCGCGGCCCGCAGATCACCGAAGACCTTCAGAAACCGCGGTCGGAAGTCAGTCGTCAGCCCCAGCATGTCCGGCCCGACCAGGACCTGTCCGGTACAGTGAGGACCGGCGCCGATTCCGATGGTGGGGATGACGAGTGACCGGGTGATGTCCGCCGCGATGGCCTGAGCAACCAGTTCCAGCACGACGGCGAATGCTCCCGCATCCTGTGCGGCTGTGGCGTCGGCCAGCAGGTCATCCGCGTTTCTCTGAATTCGGCCCATGCCCCCGATCTGATGCACGGCCTGTGGCCGCATCCCGACATGCGCCATCACAGGAATCCCGGCAGCACAGATGGCGCGGATCGTGTCGGCCTGCGCGGCACCGCCTTCCAGCTTGACCGCGTCAGCACCCGTCTCCTTGAGAATGCGCCCCGCGCTGGCGACGGCCCGCCGGGGACTGATCTGAAACGACAGGAACGGCATGTCCACCACGACGAGCGCCCGCCGGACAGCGCGAACCACCATCTCGGCATGGTAAATCATCTGCTCCAGCGTGACCGGCAGCGTGGTGGCATGGCCCTGCACGACCATTCCCAGACTGTCCCCGACCAGGATGCTGTCAACGCCCGCCTCATCCATGATGCCGGCCCACATGTGGTCGTAAGCCGTGAGCATCGTCAGCTTCCGGCCAGCGGCCGCCGCTTCACGAAAGGCCGGAACTGTGATTTTCCGTGCGGTCATGGTTCAGTCTTTAACGATCGGATTCTCGAGGGTGCCGATGCCGGCGATGTGGATCGACACGTGGTCGCCGTTCTGCAGGGTGAAGTCATCGTTCGGCACGATTCCCGTTCCGGTCATCAGGAACACGCCGTGAGGAAACTCGTTCTCGCGATACAGCCACATGACCAGATCCTCCAGCCGACGGTTCAGCTGCGTCAGACGCGTCGTGCCGGCAAAGGCCACAGTGCCCCGTCGCGTGATGTGCAGACTGATCTCCACGCGGGAAGGATCGAGTGGCTCATCCGCCAGCAGCACATTGGGACCCAGCCCGGCACACTGGCGATATACCTTGGCCTGAGGCAGGTACAGCGGATTCTCACCCTCGATGTCCCGCGCGGACATGTCGTTGCCGATCGTGTAGCCCACGATCTTTCCGGCCGGACTCACGACCAGCGTGAATTCGGGCTCCGGAACGCTCCACGAACTGTCGTTGCGGACCCGGAGCGGCTGCCCTGGCCCCGATACCTTCGACACCGTCCCCTTGAAGAACAGCTCCGGACGATCGGCTGTGTAAACCTTGTCGTAATGCGACGCCGCGGACTGAGATTCCTCCATGCGGGCCACCTGACTCCGCTTGTACGTCACTCCGGCTGCCCAGACTTCCTGGTTGTCAATCGGAGCCAGAAAGGTCACCTCCGCGACCGGCAGCGGCGGAGATCCCGGACGCAGCAGAAAACGAGCCAGTCCGGCCGGGTCGCTGGAATGCAGGATGTCGCTGAGCGAATGACAGTTGTCGACCTGCGTCAGATCGAGTGGCTGAACAGTGTCGTCGCTCACGACAGCCACAGCCGGAGTTCCGTCAGATAATCGAATTCGGGCAAGTCTCACAGCAGACATTCCTGGGCGAGGGACAACCGGAGGTCGACAAGAAACACGGGAATCAGATCTTCGACAGATGATAGATGCTTCGTGCACAACTTGCACGCTGTCTGCCGGTCGGACATGCTGCAACAACCCGGAAAGGCGGCAAGCCGCTGCCGGAAATCCCAGTGGCTCACTGCCGCACCGCCGTGTCGCGACAGCGGGCGCGACAGCGGGCGCGACGGCGGGGTCGCGCCGCGCTATCGCACGCGGGTCGGACGACTGCTCTGCACGCCTGAAAACTGGAACAGGCATCCTGCCTGCCAGGCACAGGATCCAGAGACATCGCAGGCGAAAAACCGGTACCACGGTCGTCTGTGAACCCTGATTCTTCGCAGTGACAGAGCACTACCTCAGTGCGCGCAGGGCAGCCAGCGTCTCGGCAAAGTCGTCCGGCAGCGGCGCTTCGAACTGTATCACATTCCCGCTGAGCGGATGTCGGATCGTCAGCCGCCACGCATGCAGCGCCTGACGAGCCATCAGAATCTCCTGCCCCGCCGGCTCAGCCTCCTGCCCAGTTCTGACGCCCTCACACACCAGTTCCGCGGCGCTCAGCACCGCCCCGCCTCCGTAAACCCGGTCCGCCACGATCGGGGTCCCGATATGCTGCAGATGCACCCGCAGCTGATGAGTACGGCCTGTTGCCGGATGCAGCTCCAGCAGTGCATACCGCCCGGCGTACTTCTCAGCCGTGCGGTAAAATGTCACGGCCTCGCGCGCATTGCCACCTTCGGCACAGACCATCATCCTTTCCCGTACCCGCGGATTGACACAGACCCAGGTTCGCAGATGATCGGATGCCAGCTCCGGTATGCCCCGCACGATCGCCAGATACTCCTTCCTGACTTCCCGCCGCTCAAACTGGGCACTGATCTTCTGATGCACCTGATTGTCCCGCGCCA
>SYLK01000970.1 GCA_005809115.1 Planctomyces sp.
CCGTCGAGGCCCAACGGGCCGGCAGGTCGTGTTCACGGTCCCGCCGAATGGCCGGCCCGTTGGGCCTCAGGAAATTTCTTGTCTCCTGGGCCTGGCCCGCTGGGCCAGGCACTTCGAACGTGTGGCCCGTTGGGCCGGAAACCCAGTTTTGGACTCCAGGGCTCAAACGTGATTCATCTGCACCATGTTTTGAAGGGTAAGCGTAGTTAACGGCGTTGGGCGGAGGGGGATTCGGATTGGTCCGGCATTGTGAGTCGCGAGGATCAGTGGTACCGTAGGCAGCGGTGGTCGGTCAACAGACGGGTCGTGCGGAGAAACACTGATGCTCAACATCAACGGTCCAGAGTCCCGGTACTGTGACGGCGTGTCACGCCGCAGCTGTCTCAGAATCGGCAGTCTGGCACTGGGTGGGCTGGCATTGCCGGATATTCTGCGAGCTGAAGCCGCGGCGAGCGTCCCGCGGCGGGCCAAAGGCGTGATTATGGTCGTGCTGCCGGGCGGACCATCGCACCTGGACATGTATGATCTGAAACCCGAGGCGCCCGCCGAAATTCGTGGAGAATTTCAGCCGATCAGCAGCCGAGTTCCCGGGATCGAAATCTGCGAACTGCTGCCGCAACTGGCCGCGATGACCGATCGGCTGGCGATCGTCCGTTCCCTGGTGGGATTTCTGGATGACCACAATACGCACTGGTGCACGACCGGCTGGGAATCCCATCCTCCAATGGACTCATCCCCGGTGGTCCCCGGTTATCCGGCTGGTGACTGGCCGTCGCTGGGCGCAATTCTGTCGCGGGAATTCGGACCGCGAGTTCCCGGTGTACCGCCGTCAGTGGATCTGACGCCCAACGACGCGGATGCGCGGTTTATTCTCCGAACCGCGACCGGACAGCCGGGGTTTCTGGGCAGTGCCCATGCCGCCTTCGAAGTTGCCGCGGTGGACCGCAGCAACATCACGCTCGGCGGTGTTGGACTGCATCGCCTGTCCGACCGACGAGCGCTCCTGGCCAGTTTCGACGGCTTTCGTCGTCGGGTTGACCAGGGACTGGTTTCCGACGGCATGGACGACTTCCATCGGCAGGCGTTTGAGGTTCTGACTTCTCCGCGGCTCGCTGAAGCGCTGGATCTCAGCAAAGAAGACGAGATCACTCGAAAACGGTATGGCCTGGATCGCAGCTATCCGCAGGAGCGCGGCGGCAGGACGCTGCTGGATCAGTTCCTGCTGGCGCGGCGCGTGATTGAAGCCGGTGCTCGCTGTGTGACGCTGGCATTCAGCCGCTGGCCATTCGGAAGGATGCTGAAAGGGGACTACAACTGGGACTGGCACCGCGATCTGTTCCGTGAAGCGCGGGGCACGCTGCCACTGTACGATCTCGGCATGTCCGCACTGCTGGACGACCTGCAGGACCGGGGGCTGCTGGACGACATCGCGGTCGTGGCCTGGGGCGAGTTCGGTCGGACACCCAAAATCAATCAGGATGCAGGTCGCGATCACTGGCCGAAGGTTGGCGGGGCTCTCGTGGCCGGAGGCGGAATGCGAGGGGGCCAGGTCATTGGCTCGACAACTCGCTGGGGCGAGGAACCGCTGTCGCGGCCCGTGCATTTCCGCGACGTATTCGCCACCCTCTACCGGCAGCTCGGTGTGGACACGTCCCGGCCGCGTCTGACGGATCTCTCTGGTCGGCCGCAGTTTCTTGTCGGCGACCATCAGCCGCTGCCGGAACTGGTCGCCGGCTCCTGATTTCCGCAAGGTGCTGATGTCACGCATCCATGTGTATTGGTTCAGCGTAAGTTGTCGAAAGACGTGCAGCGCATAGCAGAGAATTAAAGTGGACGTGAGTCGGATCGGACGTTGGTTTCCTGGATGCCTGGGGGCCAGCCCCCAAACCCACCGGGATTTATCGCATGGGGCCATTCACGGGATGTTTTCGGAGGTGGCCGGAGCTGGTCAGATCCGACCAGCCCGGGCCTCCGTCAACGGCATCGCAGCGGCGCTCAGGTTGCCTCCCGGCAGAGCCTTGTCTTCCGCGACGACAGGAACAGGGTACGCTGTTGGTTCCGGACGGGTGGGGAAAAGCTCCGATTTTCGGGAAGATTTTGCAACACGGGTTCTGGCACGGAGCTCTCGCGCTTCTTCGAGCCTGCGATCTCGTTCATCGAAGATCTCCTGTTGTCGGCCTTCCAGCATGGCCAGGTTGGTGTCCTCCTGCCGCTTGACATTGGCAGCGTTCGGCTTCCGCTCAACGGCGGTCGCTCCGTTCTCAAAGAACGGTTACTCCCGGGAACTGCGGGCGAGGCGGAAGCCCAGGTTGAAGCTGCGGGGAACCGGCGCGTTCCCGTGACGGTACGCCGATCGCAGGTAGGACGGAGCGTTGCGCCAGCTGCCGCCGCGAAGCACCCGGAACGAGTCCCCCTGCACGAATGGATCATCCGTCGTACCGGTTCGTCCGTTGCAGGCCTCCGGATTGTACCAGTCCTCACACCATTCCCACACGTTGCCATGCATATCGTGCAGTCCAAAGCCGTTTGCCTGGAAACTCCCCACGGGTGCTGTAAAGACGTGGCCGTCGCGAGCCGTGATCGACCCCGCCCAGTCGGAGAACTTTGCCTTGAGACTTGCATCGGCGATGTTGCCAATCAATGCCAGCTGCTCTGCATCGTCGCCATTCGAATACCTCGTCGTGGTTCCGGCACGGCAGGCGTATTCCCACTCCGCTTCTGTCGGCAACCGATACACAACATCCTCCCTGCTGTTCAGCCACTTGATGAACGCACCAGCGTCATTCCACGAAACATTCACGGCGGGATGATCGTCTGTCTGAGAAAAGCCGGTGTTTTGCCAAGTGTACTCCGGCTTCTGCGCGAACTTCCCCTGTTCGTCAATGCCCCAGCCACCCTTGCCGTCGGATTCGGCTTCTGTCCGGTAGCTGCTTTCCCTGACGAACGTCGCGAACTGGCCGCGAGTGACTTCGTAAAGACCCAGGTAAAATGGCTTTGTGATTCGTACACGATGCTGCTTCTCATCGTCGCTGCGGTCGGCTTCGGTCTGCGGCGAGCCCATCAGGAACTCACCTGCCGGAATCAGTTTCAGGTTCATGCCGATGGAGTTCGTGACTTCGGGCAGCGAACCGCGGGCTTCGGTCGGTCTCGGCTTCTGAGATGCCGAGGCAGCTGGCCCGACAGCGGCGGTCTCGCCGTCCGGTTCGCCGGCGTTCAGTGCGCCGCACCCGACAATCAATGCAAATAACATGACATGTACCGGACGCATTCTCCGTCTCCCCGAATCAGGATTGCACCGGCCCCGGTTTGGCAAACGTAGCCAATAACTCTGATGACCCTGGTCGCTCATCTCGCCCGGGCACCACCAGCCGACGGCCGACAGTCCATGAAGTCCCGGGATTCTGCAGCAGGCTTCAGGGGAATACAAACCTGCAGTCGGTTGGCTGCCGGCACGGGGCCGTCGTCATGAGCACGGCAGCCGTTCGCAGGCCTGAAACCAGCGGTATCGAGAACGAACAGGATGACAGCCATGATCCATAAAACCGCGGAGATCTGCCGCCAATTCAAACGTCCGCGGCTGGAATTCCTCCACGCAGCGGTTCCTGTTGTCTCGAACAACAAGACAACACGCCGGTTGCTTCCGGTCAAATTCTCTTCACAACTTTCCGCACACTGTGTGTGGTCTGTGCTCCTGTGGACTGGAAAACTCAGAGTTCACCCACAGTGTCGTCCCCGTCGATGGTCATCAGCGCGCTGCGTACTGTGGAAGGTAATCCGGCACTGATGCGGCGTACCGATCCATCCAGGGTCGATTCCGGCTGGAAGCGTCACGATAAGACAACCCGGTGCGTCGCGTGACACTCACCAGCAGCGAAGCCGCGACGGCATGCAGCCGTTGTCGTCGGCCATTGGGCCGCGTCCCACGTCGTCCGATCGACGGAACCCAGCAGCGGAGATGGTGCTACTGATCCGCGAACACGGTCTTCCCCGGCTACCCGAGCTTCCTGAACAAAGGCCTGGACCTTCGGCTTGACGCGACATTCATTGCTCACGCGAATTACGAACGGCCCCGGTCTGCTACAGCGCCTGGTTCGGTGTCTGGCTCGCCACGCTGTTGGAGTCCGGCGATTCACTGTGCGCAATCCCGGCACACCTGCTGGTTGGGCCTGGGGTCGCATTCCATCACTCGGCCTCGAACATCCAACTCGAACGAGCAGCACCGTTGGAGGGCATCCTTCAGCATCGCTCTGCCGCGTTGAACCCGAGACTTCGCACCGGAGAGCGAGAGGCCAAGCCGGTCGGCAACGTCCTGCTGGGATTGCTCCTCGATCTCCGCCATCTGCACGGCCTGTCGATAGCCGTCCGGCAACGACTGGATCATTTCATCCAGCCAGGCGATGCCCCGACAGCCGGTTTGCGGCTCCTGGTCATCGGCGCTCACGATCTCGGCGTCGCCATCACGGTCGCTTAGTTGGCGTTCGGCTGCAGTGGGACGCAGCAGCCCGTTGGCGTGCAGCACACTGCCGAGGTGCAGCAGCCCGATGGCACGCAGCAGGCCACCGGCACACAGCAGGTGGTCGGGACGCAACAGCCGGGTGGGACACAGCAGGCCGCCTTGTTGCCGGCTTCGGAACATGTGGGTTGCATGATTTTGCTCCTGTTCGTTCGCGTTCTTCGCGGCTGAACGTCAGCCGGTTCCGAACAAACAGACGGAGCCGGCCGAAAAAGGACGCAGAAAATTCGGCGAATGGTGGTGCCGTCTCCGCCGCAGTCCGCGCGTATCTCTGATTCGGCCGTCACCCTCTGCACAACAAACAGCACTTGTTTTGTTTTCCTGAGAAGATTTTTATAAGGCGGATTCATCAGAAGTTGTGGCAGATGAGTCAGATTCTGGAAACTGAGCCGCCGCTGCGGCTGCACGCCTTGTCGTTACCTGACTCCTGCCGACGCTGACTCTGCAACACGCATGCGTTCAGGTTTCCAGACCTGAGCCAGGCCAACGAAAGGCCGTCCGAATCGCATCAAAGACGGACAACGCCGATCGCTGACGGCCCGGCGAGCGTGGCTGCACTGGGTTGCGGGCGAAGCCCGCGCCAACCCATCTTCCGCCGACCGACCAGACTCTCCTGGTGGCGGCGAACGAGTC
>SYLK01000077.1 GCA_005809115.1 Planctomyces sp.
AGATCCGGTTCGATGACCCGGATGCCCAGCCAGTGCCCCGTACACTCGGTGTGATTCAGCAGAACGCACGTTCTTCCGCCGGCGTTCGTGATCACCAGATCCGGGCGGCCATCGTTGTTCAGATCACCACAGGCCAGGCCACGCGACACCTGTGCATCTGCGCTATAGCTCACCGACTGGCTGGAGACCTCCTGAAACTGACCATCACCCAGATTCACAAACAACTGATTCCGTTCACCATAGTCGGCTGCGAAGGGCGTGAGCGACGGCGAGTTGACCGGCCTGACAAGGCGATCCGTCCGCTTGTCCCTGCGGCGAATGCTGCCGTTGGCAACTGCCGTATCGAGATCGCCGTCCAGATCCAGATCGGCCCAGCAGACGCCGAATCCGGTCAGGAGAAACCCAGGTGCGGAAAGGCCGGAACGGACGCTGTCATCAAGAAATCCCAGGGTGCCGGCCGACTGATAGAGAGTATTCGACTCGCCGCCCAGGTGCGTGAGCAGCAGATCCGGGGCGCCGTCCTGACTGACGTCACCC
The DNA here is from genome assembly GCA_005809115.1 of Planctomyces sp. Classification (GTDB taxonomy): domain Bacteria; phylum Planctomycetota; class Planctomycetia; order Planctomycetales; family Planctomycetaceae; genus F1-80-MAGs062. Next base: position 538 of record SYLK01000077.1, read on the forward strand.
AGTGCGATTCCCATACTGGCCTGTGGTCGGCCGTCGCCGCTGTATGCTGCCCCCCGCAACATCGCTTCATCGCGAAATGTTCCATCTCGGCCGTTGATCCAGAGAAAATTGGCTTCCCCGTCGTTGGCCACATAGAAATCCTGCCATCCGTCTCTGTTAAAATCTGCACTGACCACGCCCAGACCAGGCGCTGCCCGGGATGAGATCCCCGCCGCAGGACTGATGTCCTGAAACCTGACCACACTCCCGGGACCGCCGGAATCAGGCGCTGAACTGCCAGTCGAAGACGCGGTGACATTTCGATAAAGCCGATCGGCAACCGCGCGAAAATCACTCGGCTGACAATAATCCAGTCGACTGTCGATGCCGCGACACTCACGCCAGGGCTCGTTTTCGACATAGTTGACCACATACAGATCCAGCCATCCGTCGCGGTCAAAATCACAAAAGCAGGCGGAACTGCCCCAGTCCCGGTCGGTGATCCCGGCTTCAGACGTCACATCGCGAAAAGTCCAGTCCGCCTGATTGAGCAGCAGTCGGTCCTGGCCACAGGTCGTCAGAAAAACGTCGGGATAGCCGTCATTGTTCACATCGCCCGCCGCCACACCCACGCAGTAGTCACGCGTCGGCAGTCCCGCACCGCTGGTCACGTCCTGAAACTGCATCTCCGCAGACTGTCTGAAGAGTCGGGTGACGCCCGCTGGCGCCGTTTGCGGCGAATCCTCGGGCGAGTCTTCATGGTTCAGCTGAGTCTCCTCCGGGATGCCATTTAACAGCAACAGGTCCAGACGCCCGTCCTGGTCAAAATCCAGCAGGGCGACGCCAGCCCCCATGATATCCGGAAAGAAATACTCGCGCTCGTCGCGTGGAAGCTGCGAGAACTCAACTCCTGTCTGCGACGTCACGTCAACCAGCAGCGGCACGATGCTCGGTCGAGCGTCCACGGAAATCGTCCTCCCGGAGGACTCGGACGGCGAGGAAGATTCCGTCGGAGCCGCAGTGGGGCCGAGTGGCCTGGATCGCAGGGCACTACGTCCAGTCAGGAACACCGCCACTGCGAGCAGGCACAGCAGGATGAATGTTCTGACGGCCACGATCGCAGCTTCCCGAAATGCCTCAGCCGGGACGAACGATCCGAACAACGAAATCGCGGCCGCGGTTAATTGCCGCTGCTGAGTGCAAAATCGTGTTTGTTCTCGCCGGCCTTGATCTCCGCTTTGAGCGTAGTCGGAGCGTTGTACTTTTTCGGGATGAACTGCGCCACTTCATCCACCATGGCATCCGGCGGAGCCGGCTCACCGGCGGGAATCTGTCGTCCGGTCTTGCGAAAACTTCGGATTGTGACTTCGTAGGAACCCAGCTTGAGTCCACTCACCGCCGGAATTTCATAACTGCCGTTGATAATCTCACCACCCGAATTGGGCCCCTTGGTTCCCATCTCCGGATCAAAGGCTATTGTCCCCGTCTCGAGCGGTTGTCCGTCGAGCGTCACCGTGCCTTTCACGCCGTGCAGGTCCGGATTTCCACCGCCGCCACAGCCAGCCGTGAGACAGATTATCAGGGCGGAAAGACTCAGACCATTCAGCAACCGCGCAGAGCAACGGGCACGCCACATCAAGCCAAATCCTCTTCGTCCGGAAATCAGCCTGCCGGGAGGACACCCCGGCGAGCGAAATAACTCCGTCGCGGCTGAGCACCGCCACGGAATGCAAACGCGACCACTCAGAACTCGCCGATGATGTTGCCATCGGCAGGAGGTGCCAGATTTTGCCAGGTTCTGTTGTCCAGGTTATCCGAGATGAATCGGACGCTGCCGTCTCCCAGCAGAAGCTGAACACCGCCGACATGCTGACTCCGGGCCGATACCATCCCGAGCGTGGTCGAGTCGTTACCGGTGTAAGACGGACTGCAGGGGGCACGTGGAATCGACACACACTCGCTCCATGGGGCGCCGCGCAGGTCATCCGGAATGCGGGTATTCGGATTGCGATCATGCTGATAATAGTTGAATTCGGTCACGAGATGCATCACTCCGCGAAAGTCATTCCCCGGTGATTTCAGCAGCTCGCTGACGAGTGCTGTGTTGGAGGTGCCGTCGAGAAAATCGCGCATCCGCGTGGAACTGTTGACGGAAAAGACCGCGCCTGGCTTGGGAGTCCAGCGATTCGGACCACCGGGAAGCACCTGGCCGGGGCCGAGGCCTGTGTTGGCCACGTAATTTCCCCGCGCATAGCGACTGAGAACGGTGGTGCCGTCCGTGAAATCGGCAAGACCGACTTCGAGATCTGACGGACAGAGCATGACCGTGAGTTTGGTTTCACGCAGCCGCACAGCCGCTGGATTCGTCGGATTCCACGAGGGAATGTTGAAGTCGCTGACGTTGTAAAGTGCACTTTGTTCAAAGAACGGCAGGATCATGGCTACCCACGTATTCATGAAACTCCCGTTGGCGGCTGCCGTGCCCAGCGGGGGGAGCGTAAGATGCGTGTCATGATAGTTATGAAATGCCAGACCCAGCTGCTTGAGATTATTCTTGCACTGCGTGCGACGCGCTGCTTCCCGAGCCTGCTGCACTGCCGGAAGCAACAGCGCGATCAGGATCGCAATGATGGCAATCACCACCAGCAGCTCAATCAGGGTAAACGCCGGGCGCCCAGCACTCTGCAGTCTCTTCATCGTCGTCTCCCAGGTTACAGAAAGAAATACCGGTGTGAATCAGAAAATCCGAGCGAGCCAGCTCTGCGACGTGACCGATCCGCGACGTGACCGGCGGCACCGCCGCAGGAACGCAGCAGCGTACCTGCTTCTCGCAAACTGGCAGGCGGCCGGGTGAAGGATTGAAAAAGAACCTGTCGCTTCCTCAAAAAAATCTAGCTGCTGCCGCCCGTCGCGTCAAGCCGCGGGCATGGTCACCGAAACGCTTTTTTTTCACTCCCGGCAAAGTGCCACTGGTGCAGATTTTCCCGGCAAGCAAATGCCATGCCGCTTTGTTCTCCGCGCAGCAACTGACACGACGTTTGTGATTACTGAGCAGGCTGTTCACAAAACAGGCACGATGCGTCTCGAAATTCGCCGACACTGCGATTATGATTGAAATCACATTTTGACAAGTGAGGTGTTTGTGGTGTGGCCGTGGCACATGCTGAGTAAATGTGCAAGTGGCTGTCCAATATGCATGCGGCATGCGTCACCCGCTGTGATCCGGAGAGACGGTCTGGTGTCGGAGATCGAGCAGGGCAGATGGTTGGGGATCGAGCAGGGCAGATGAAGGGCGAATCGGGGATCATCAGCGGTCTGATCGGCAGTTGTGAGCCGATGCAGGAGGTCTACCGGATGACTCGCCGCGTGGCTCCGACGTCGGCAACGGTGCTGCTGACCGGGGAGACCGGAACTGGCAAGGAGTTGATCGCGCGGGCGTTGCACGAGCTGAGTCCGCGGGCGACGGGACCGTTCATTCGCGTGAATTGCGGAGCATTATCGGAGAGTTTGCTGGAAAGCGAGCTGTTCGGGCATGCCAAAGGCGCGTTCACGAGTGCCGTGGAGTCGCGGACGGGGCGGTTTGAAGCGGCCCACGGGGGCACAATTTTCCTCGTCGAGATCAATTCCGTCAGTTATCAGATGCAGGTGAAACTGCTCCGCGTGCTGCAGGAGCG
>SYLK01000078.1 GCA_005809115.1 Planctomyces sp.
ATGCCAGTCACGAAGCAGGACGAGTTGCAGGAGCAGATCGCCATCGCCCCGGGGGGTGTGGCCCGCATATTACAACCACCCTGCACCGGCAGTGCAAGCGCACACTTAATCTGCCCGGAACAGCCTGTTCGGAGTCAATCGATGCCCCACAGCAGATCACTCGTCCCCAACCGCTCCCGCGCAATCCACCCGAGCGCAGCCTGTTCGTCCCCAGTCGCTCGTCACCGAACCACGTCGCGCCAGCGATCGCAGCCGGCCGCGCAGGGCCGACTGGCCGAAGAACTGGGTCGACCAGCGGTCGTCAATCATGGGGTCACCCACCGAAGAACAGGCGAAGCAGTTGTCGGCGCTCGGAGTCTGTCTGCCGAGTCGGCCAAAACGGATCTTCACGGCGACGTTGTCTCCCGGTGAGGTGATCAAGCTGTCTCATGAGGGCTGGATCAAGTCGCTGACGCTGTCGCAACGGCTGAAGGCGTTACCGGAACGGCCAGTGATGCTGCTCGAATCCCTGAGTTGGACAGTGCAACTCTGCGACCCCTCTGCCATGTACTCGGGGCACAGGGAAATGGTCCCACAAAGCTGGGGTGGCGTCGATTCCCGGGGGCAACGAGGACTGGGGGCAACTCCGTAAACGAGCGATTTCACGAGCGTGCCGACGGGTTCACGGACGGTCGGTCCAGTCGAGTCGTCACGAAGTGAGGCTCAGTCGAGACCCAGCAGCGGCAGACTGTCGCGGTGGATCATGCGCTCGATCGCCTCTTCGTTCAGTCGGGGCAGCGCTGTCCCGGCGACCATGCCGTTCAGGGCTCGCAGGCCGTCAATCGTGGCCCGAACCGTCGTGAACGGGTAGTCGGTGCCAAACAGAACTTTGTCCCAGACGCCGTATTCCTGAACGAGCATCAGACTGTGATAGAGCTGAAACGGTCGATAATGCAGTGCCGATACGTCGGCGTAGACGTGCGGGTGTTTCCGGATCACGGCCACGCATTCACCTTCGTACGGATGCCCCAGGTGCGCCAGAATCATGCGGACTTCCGGGAATCGGATGGCGACGAGATCCAGGTGCCGCGGCAGAGTGCATTCGAGCGGAGCCTGAGAAACGAATGTCGTGCCCGTATGCAGCAGGACCGGCAGGCGGTGCTTCTGAGCGTATTCCCAGAGTGGCGTCAGCAGCTGATCATCCGGTCGAAAGCCGGCGTACATGGACAGCAGTTTGATGCCGCGGAGCCCCAGGTCCTGATGGCCGGCTCGCAGCTCGTCTTCCCAGCCCGGCTGTGTCGGATCGACTGACAGAAAACCGATCAGCTGATCCGGGTGTGCGGCGACGCACTCGGCGACATATCGGTCATCGACCCAGAGTCCACTCAGCTTCGCTTTGCCGCCGAAGACGACCGTGCGCACGCCGGGCACAGACTGCTGCTGATAGTCTTCGTAGCGGACTGTCAGGTCCAGTTCGACGCCGGCTTTGGCGCGCGCTGCCTGGTGCCGAAACGTGTCGTGGAAGTGATCCGGATAACGCCAGACGTGGCTATGAACATCAATGATCGGCATACAGAGGTTCCTCAGATTCTGCGGCAGGTTCCACAGGGACAGAGATAAACGTCGACCACAGGACGGCTGCCACCAGCAGAACCACCGAGTCAATATAAAATATGGGATCCCATTGTGCGCGGCCCGAGAATCCCTGTTTGCCAAGAAAATCGGCGATGGCGCCGACCAGATACTGCGAACTCAGGGCACCGAACACACCGACCGAGTTCATCAGGCCGAACAGCGCACCGATATGTCTGCCACTGATCTGGGTGGCACAGGACCACCACAGCGGCTGTGTGGACTGAGCGGCGCCGCAGGACAGCGCGGTCAGTGAAATTGCCACCCAGGAATTCTGCGTCCGCAGGGCTGTCACGAGCAGCACCGAGGCGGCGAAAAACGACATTCCGCCCAGAATTCGACGCCGCGACATACTGCCCGCCTGTACGGCGCGATCCACCAGAAAACCGCCGGAAAATATTCCCAGCGCCGAGCAACCGAGCACGACCGAAGCCATCAGTGCCGCTTCCTTCTCCGCCACACCCCGTCCGGCATTCAGATACTTCGGCAGCCAGGAGAAATAGATGTAGCTGTTGAAGGCTCCGCACGCCGTAATCAGACTCAGGAACCAGATCGACGGGTTTCTGATCACCAGACCCCACGGAACCGGGCCATGCACGGTGCCGGCGGCGGCTCCCCGGCCGATATGATTCGCCTCAGCCGCATTGACCGCCGGATGCTCGTCCGGGTCATCACGAAACCACAGGTAAAAACCCGCCGCCCAGACCGCTCCGACGCTCCCGAACACAGCGAACGTCCAGCGCCATCCGATCTGTCCGATCAGCAGGGCCGCCAGAAACGGCGCGAGGGCTCCGCCAATCTGCGAGGCCGCCAGCAGCAGACCCTGCGCCCGCCCGCGTTCACGATCAGGAAACCAGCGGGACATGACCCGCGCCACGTTGGGGAACGCACCGGCCTCGCCGGCGCCAAACAGAAAACGCACGACGACCAGTGTCCAGAGCCCGCTGCAGGCGCCTGTCAGGGCTGTAAAAAATGACCACCACAGCGAGATCCGCGTCAGTACCCGACGCGCTCCCAGACGATCGCCCCAGCGCCCGGTCGGAATTTCAAACAGGCCGTAAGCCAGCGTGAAGGCCATCATCACCAGACCCGACTGAGTGTTGGAAATCCCCAGCTCGGCCTGAATGGAAATCATCGCCTGCGAAATACAGATGCGATCAAGGTAAAGAATGCCGGACAGGAGGCACAGCAGGCCGAGTACGACGAATCGCGCGTTAGTCCGGGGAGCCGACGGATCGTGCATGGGCAGCCGGTCGGCGTTTCCGATCGATTCCGCCGGTGACCGGTACGGGTTCGCAGGGATCTCGCGTTCCGGCTGGTCGGATGGTGTTGACGATCGGACCACGTCCCGCTCCTGAGCAGTCGATGCCGTAGTTGAAACAGTTCGGGACGTTCTGAGGGTCATCCGGCGAACTGTCTGGTCGATGCTGGCCAATGACCGGGCTGGATTGTTACGCTGCGCCCTGCGGACATCAAGTCACCGGTCAGGCTGTTCGCAGCTGCCGATGGACTGGTGCATCATCTATCCAGACGTTTTCCTCGGGCCCAGGTACCAATGACAACAGGCAGGATCATGCAGCTCGTTCAGTTTTTTGTTCCGGGAGTCGGTCGCCGCGTGGGAGTGATCAGCGGCTCGGATGTGACGGATCTGACAGCTGCCGCACCGGACTGTCCGGGAGTTGTTCAGCTCGCTGCCCGGGCGTTTCGTTCCGGCCAGCGACTGGCGGACCTGGTGGACAACCTGGTCCGGGGCAGTTCCTCTG
>SYLK01000079.1 GCA_005809115.1 Planctomyces sp.
AGCCCGGCTGCAGCAGAGAAAGGCATTGCAGCACGACAACGGCCGTCAGAAAGGCCGCCAGTGGTTCGTTGCAGAATGTCTGTGGCATGTAGAGCCCCATCGGCGTCAGGGCGCCAAACAGGAGAGCCACCACCTGCCGATCATTGTCACGCGGGAATACGAGTCGAGCTGTACGGAACACGATCTCAACGAGCCCGATTCCGCAGGCCAGCGGAAAGATCCGCAGCAGCCTGGCACAGTCGTCCGGGTAAAGGACGGTGCTCGCGAGGCCATACACGGGAGCGGCCAGCAGGTACTGCAGCGGCGACTGAAACATCTGCCAGCCGTCGCTGGCCAGTGGAATTCGGTGGTTTTCGATCAAGTACCGGACATAATCGAGATGCCCATCCGCATCCATCCCGATGAGTGTCGTCACTGACCAGATGTTGTTGGTCGCCAACAGCCACCATGCTCCCAGCAGGATCCATCGTAAAACGGGGGACGACAGTCGATCGGGGATCCACCGGCTCCCCGTGCCGACTGTCCGCGAACTCCGCCACGCCCAGGCGGAGGTCAAGCTGAAAACGAACAGCAGCCATGGCCAGACACGTCGAAACGACTCGGCAGTCGGCGGATAACCGAGTTTCTGAATCTGCTCCGGCACATTGATTGGCGGGTCGTCCACATCGGCGGCGTCTGACCAGCCTCTGCGAAAGCGTCTCGTCTTCCAGTAGCGCCCGGTGAAGATTCCCAGATCAGGACTCGAAACTAACAGACACGACGGGCCGCCCTGATTGGTTACAGTGATGAGAATCCGGTGTCGGCCCGGGCTCAACGGCGGGAGTCGAACATCCACAGGCAATTTCCAGGACTGCCCGTCAGTGAGCGTGTGCTCGAACAACGCAGCCGCCTGCGAATCGGCGGCATCGAGCCACAGTCGAAAGGTCCGAAACGAGCGAACGCGGACGATTCCGCCCTGAATTGGTTCTGGCAGAGAGAACTCGCACAGGAAGTTTGTTTCGCTGGGCTCTGTAAAGGACCCTGTCAGCAGAAACGGGTCGTTGGCTCGGATCCAGCGGGCATCGGATTCATGAGTCAACAAGCACAAGCGCGGATCATTTATCCACCGTCGTGCCCGCACACCGGCGACGCCGACCAATGCGCTCACCACCAGAATCGCGAGAACCACGCGTCGCCCTGGACCCTCGGTGGCACAGGCTTTCAGCCTGTGATTCTTCCGCCCCCCGCCGTCGGACAACGCCGAAACCATAAATACTCCGCCTGAATTCCGCGAGTCCCCGAGTGGCCATCCTACGTCCGCTCATCGTACTGCCCATCCGTGACTCCACCGGCTGAGCCTCAACGGAACCATGAATACCGTTCGTTCAGAAATCACTCGACGTCACGCCGGCATCCAGAGGCGTTCCGACGAATGTCAGACCGTCCGGTGTGAACAGATTGTAGTAAACCGCCCCGTCGATGTTCTCTGACAGAAACTGGACTCGCCCGTCGGCGAACGCCACGTTGACACCCGCACCGTGGAAGCTGCTCGCCCATGGCGATTCACCCTCAGGCGCCGTCCGTCCGGAATTGATCCGATGGTTCCCGGCGTTGGCCAGGGTGAAATCAACGTTTCCGGCCGCACAGGAATTGTCCCGGCAAATCCGATGACTGAAATTCACCTGTACTTGCCGAGCTGCCACCGACGCCCAGTTCGTTTCCGGAGTCGCCGGGTTTACTCCCACGCGAATATTCTCCAACACCATCAACGTATTCGAGAACCCATCGCGGATGGTTGCCGTCGTGTGATGTCGCAGCGTTCCAGTACCACCCGGAGCGACCAGAACGCCCCAGTTTTCACCGAAAAACAGGCCGATGGAACGGAACAAGTCGCGATCGGACGGCGATCCGTCATCGACCGCAGGCGCGGTACAGGAAAGTCCATTGCCGTTGATGTCGAACGGCGTGCCGAACGGGTCAACGATGCAGTCCAGAATTCCGGACATCGCCGTCGACTGCCCCACACCACCGTTGACCACATAACTCAGATCACCGCCGCCCGTGATGGAAATGTCGGATGGACACGACAGAACGGCCAGATGGGTGTTCGCCAGCGCTTGATTGGCCGGGGAACCCATCAGTTCGTCATGGTTCCAGCGATCCGCAATGTTCTTCTGATCGATCCACGGCAGGATATCCACGACCCAGTTATGATGCGGGCCCAGGTTTCCCGGATCCACGCCACCCCAATACCAGGCCGCCGGGAAACGTTTTTTCTGCTCGGCCGTGTTCAGCATCGCCAGTGCGAGCTGTTTGACGTTGTTGGCACACTGGATTCGCCGAGATGCCTCGCGAGCGTTGTTCACGGCGGGAAGAATCAGCGCCATCAGGAGCGAGATGATCCCGATCGAAACGATCAGCTCGATGAGTGTGAAACCGCCGGCCGCAAACGGACGCCTGCGACTCCGCACCGCCCCCACATCCGCCCGCCGTCCGAAATCGCTCGCGAGCCGGAAGGAAACTCGTTGTCGTCTCATGATTCGGTCCTCTCGGAAAAAGCCATGTCCCGCGGACACCCAGTCATTAATCATACCATGACTGCAAACGTCTCGCCGCAATCAGGATCATGCAACGTATCAAATTTGTCTCAGTTCCTTGCGGGCAGCACATCCGCGCAGCGGCTCTGTGCCGCAGGCACAGGAAGCCGCTCTGAAAGGCACAGCCAGAATCGGTGTGGCTGAGTGAATCGACGTGTCAGGAGCAGCTTCCTGTCGCTGCGCGACCCAGCCAGGGCCACCCTGTTCGAATCTCACGCATGTGAACCGTTTGAGATCATTAGCGGCCCTGGGTGAGGTGACACCGATCAGCGTTGCATCGCACTGGGCATTTCTACCGCAACGCGGTTGTGTCACATAGCCCAGGGTAGAGCGCTTTAAGCATGCATCTTCCTATATCCAGCGTTTATAAACCAGCTGTGTATGTCGGAAATAGTAATCTCGTCCAGTGCTGACGCGAGACCGTTCAATAATGCGTCTTCGGTGCGAGCCGCAACGCCTCGGAGAAACGTCTTGACTTTTGACCAGAGCATTTCAATCGGGTTCAGGTCAGGCGAATAGGGGGGCAATGACCAGACTGCGGCTCCCGTTCGCTCGATGGCATCGATCACTGCGGGAGAGTGATGGGGGGATAGGTTGTCCCAGATGACAATGTCGCCGGCTTTCAGCGTGGGCGCCAAGACCGATTCTATGAATGCCAGCATCGCGGGCACGTCTGTTCCTCCTTCATAGACGAATGTTTCAATTCTGCCATCCAGTCCCAGGGCACCCATCAACGTCGAGGCTTGATAATGCTTGTCGGGTACGAGACCCACGACTCGGACACCGGCTGGGGCGCGACCGTAATCCCGCTGCATCCGTGTGTTCACTCCCGTCTGATCGACAAAAACCATGCGATGCGCGTCGATCCGGCACGTTTTGTGCTTCCAGGCCAGGCGTTTGGCCTGAACCTCAGGTTGCTCTCGCTCAGAGGCGAACACGACTTTTTTTTGCGACGCAACCCCAAACGCTGAAGCGACTGGCAGATGGCGGCCAAGCTCACCGAAAGTCCGCAATCCCTTCGAATCTCAGCCAACGTTGCATCGGGATGCTCCTCCAGATACTTCCGCAATTGCAACTCAACCGCAGGTGTAATCTTCGGCGGAAACCCTCCTCCGTGCGGCAAGGGTTCCAACTTACCCGTCGTCAGCCATCGCTGATAAAGCCACCTGACCCAACGGGAGGACACGCCAAATAGCTCCGCGATCTCCTCTTGGGTCAACTCACCTTTCTCCATGGCTCGAATAACACATTCCCGAATCTCCATCGAATACGCTTTCATGATCCACCCCCATGGGTTTCAATACCGACTCTGCCGATATCTGCATTATACCATGTTTGCGGGAAGAAACACGCTTAAAGCACTCTAGCTGAGGTGCTGCGAGGTCATCTGGGCAGTTATCACCAGAAGCAGCTGGCTCAGGAATTGGTCCGCAAAATCGATGGAGTGCAAATCATCGTCAATCGGCTGGTCGTTGATTGTTCGGAACTGACAGGAATGCTGAGCGAAATGGTTCCAGCCAGCCGCCTGGGCTGCCAGTCCGCAGGCAGTGTGCAGGCGAACCAGGCGTCGCAGGGCCAGGAATTACGCTCCGCGTGAAACAGCATCTGACCCAGGAATGCACCACCCCGAAAAGCAGGCGCCCGGTGATGCCAGTTCGTGTGCTGATTGCTGAAGAACAAAAGGAATGCTGCCAGCTTTTCAGGCAGTACCTGCAGCGCTGCGGCTTCGAGGTTGCCACCGTACATGACGGGATGGGCTGCATCGAAGCCCTGCATGATGGTGCGTCCCCGGACGTGCTGATTCTGAGCTGGGAGCTGCCGTGGGGTGAAGGAGAGGGCGTGCTGGACTGGCTCAAGGATCAGAGAATGGCTGACATTGCCGTCGTGGTGCTGACGGCCCGGATCGATCCGGATGCTCATCAGCAGGAAATGGCTGTTCCCAGAGTGACGTGGGTGCAGCGACCTTTCCGCCTGGTAGAGCTGCTGCTTGCTGTTCAGTCCACGGAACGAGTGCCGCGCCACAGCTGGAGATGTCTGGAAACGCTCTGGAGAACAACGACTCAGCCTGTCAACGGTGTTCTCGTCGAAAGTGCTGCAGAAACAAAAGACCCCGTCGCGTCAAATGGTGACAGCCTGTCAAAACCGGACCAGGCAGGGTCCCTGGCACTGACCCGTCACAACCCGGCCCATGTTGCTCGAGACGGCTGCCGTGTACTGACAGATCGTCTGAGAACTGCAGCACCAAATCGATGTGCGCAAAATATTACCGTTGCTGTGATCGGCCGGTCTGTTGTGAATGCTGCGAGACCTCCTGCAACAGCGGTTGCTGCGCAACAACCGGGTGCAATACAGGCTGTTGCATGGACCCCGCTCATTGCTGCAGCCCGCAGCCCGTCTGCTGCGACTCCCGGCCCGTTTGCTGCTGCCCACAACCAGCCTGCTGCCCGACACAGCCTGCCTGCTGTCATGGTGTGGCCCGAGTCACTACGCCATCGACTCGTGCCCTGCTGGTTTCAGTTCCGGTTGTCTCCAGACGCTGAGGAATGCTGATCGCAGGATCAGCAACGGAGTGGCTCCTTTCCAGGGTAAACAACCGGCGGATTCTCCTCAGGTCCGTGTTCGCTGGGGGAAACACCCGGGGAGGGAGCCCTCTTTTTCAGCCAAAGGAAGCCTGCCGGAACATCGCCACTTTGAGCCGGGTCGGCCACAATGGGACTGTTCAGATCAACGTTGCCTCGTTCCATAGTCTCTTCTCCCCCTGGCAATGGGACTGCCGCTTTAGTCGTCGATGTCGGCGTTTTCGTTTGACGGCGAGCCGCAGTCGCAGGCGAAACCGGGCACGGACGCCTGCGGCTTGCCGTTAAACGATTAAAACGACAGCCCCCAAGCCCTTGACGGCCATCAGCTTCGGCCTTGCTTCCCCTGACCTGGGTAACACGACTGAAAGCATGGCGTTCTGCAGTCGAGAGCCTGATGAGGTCGATTGTGTCTGCAGGACGGGAAACAACTCTTCAGCCCCATGACAGCAATCGGCAACTGGATCGCAGGCCTTCGGGCAGATGTCCTCGGATTTGACCGGCCCGGAGTCGTTCGATGAACACCCGGTCGATCGCTCGGCGGCACTCAGGACTCGAGACTGATCTCACGCGGCCACTGCTGACAGGCCTCCCAGTACGTTTTCTTCCGGGCGATTTCATCGTCCTGAGCACTGGGCTGGATGCGGCCCTGTTTGTCAATTCCGCGGGAGACGAGTGTGTGCCGGCCCGGCTCGACGCCGCTCAGTTCGATCGAGAAAAACCGCCAGCTGTGCGGCTCGAGGGGCTCAACGTCGAGCGTGGCGGGCTGCCACTCGCCGCCGTCCAGCTGAACTTCGACGCGGTCGATCGGGGTACCGTCGTTCCACACCGCCCCGTAGGCTCTGAGAGTGATCCTGCCGTCGGTCGCGGAGCGGCGCATGACGCGGGCGATGACCGACTTGAGGTTCATCCGCGTCACGGACGATTCAACGTACATAATTTCGTCGCCCTGCTTCTCGCCACGGACGGTGACGTAGTCTCGCCCCATGTACCGACCCATGTAGCGTCGGTCTCGAACTTCGATTCGTCTGAGCCACTTGACATTCGCGATTCCGTACCAGCCGGGGACGATGAGCCGGAGCGGGGCGCCGTTGCGCCGGGCAAGAGGCTCACCATTGCGCTCATACGCCAGCAGCGGGTTGAGTCCCGTGGCATCCGCCAGCGACAGGCTGCGACCAAAGGGGACTTCAACCGAAAGTTCGCGGGGCGTCCCGGGCCGGAGCGTTTCCGTCTTGCGATCGTGTCCGAAGAAGACGACCTCGACGGCACCAGGTTTGACGCCACAGGCTTTGAGCAGCGGAGCCAGACGCGTTCCGGTCCAGCGGCTGTTATAGACGGCGCCAGAGAACCCGGGCGCCGCGCCGTTGCCGGAGCATTCGAGGGTCATGAACTGATCCTCGCGCGGCAAGGCGCGGAGGTCTTCGAGCGACAGCGACTTCCGGTGCTCGACAAGTCCGGAGATCTCCAGAGCGAAACTGGAAACGTCAATTTCCGGGATGTCGTAGTGCTGGACGCTGAAGACCTGGTCCTGGGGGGTGAGCCACTCCGTCAGAGTCTCCCAGTCAAGACTCTCAGGACTGCTGCGGGGAACGTTCTCGAAGGGAACGAGAACTTCGTCGTCGGACTGTCCGGGGAAGACGAACTCCGGGCGGGCCAGAAGGGCCAGTCCGGCGGCGAGGCCGGATGTAAGCAGATCACGTCGGTTGGGAAGGCTGGCAAACATTTTCCGACTCCTGAAGGAATGGCGATCATCTCTTATCGTCAGGCGAGACGGAGATGTCAACCGTGATCGACTGTCCTGCCGGCACTTCAACCTTGCTCATCCGGCGGAGTTCTCCGGCGGGATGTGCCATTTCAAGCTCGTACTGGCCTGGAGGGAGACCTGTGAGGCGGAAACGTCCCATGACATCGGTGACGGCAAAATGGGGATGGTCGAAGACAAAGATCCAGGCACGCATGCTGCTGTGGAACACGCAGCCGATGTGAACCGGGTCGCGAATGCCGCCGGCCTTCGGGAATCGCTCGGTGTGACTGCCGCGGGGCGGGACGGTGACATTGAAGGTGGCGATGCGGGTGGATGCGCGCACGTTGTGGATCGAATCATCGCTGTTGGTGAAATGGACCGAATCGCCGGCGCGGATGGCGACGAGTTCCGGGACGAACTGGAAGTCCTTCTGGTCGATGTTGACGGTCTGTGGCTCGCGGGGCGTGGTGTCCTTTTCCGACCTGAGGCGGCGGATGGCGACGACAGCCTCGGACAGCTCGCCGGAACCGGGGCGCCGGATGTAATGCCGCGAGTATCGCCAGGGTCGCGCGGAATCGGCGCGGTAAGTCACGGTGCCTTCAATGGTTCCGGTGTCGCCGCTTTCCCCGGCAGGGAGGAGACTGCCGCCCCTGGCGACGGAAACCAGAAACACGAGCTGCAGTATGGCGAATTGACGCCGTTTGACGTGCGTGCGGGGATTCAGGGGCAGGCGAGATCTGAGGCTTGAGCACATGGCTTCTCTGACACTCCGTTCAGCCGCGGACGAGGCGGGGGGCGAGGTTGTTGTGGCCGCCGACGTCCGTGAGGCGGCGATAGCGGCCTTCGAACAAGTACGTGAGCTGTTCGTGATCGATGCCCAGGAGGCCCAGCATGGTTGCATGCAGGTCGTTGACGTGGACCTTGTCGTCGACCGCGGCGAAGCCGAAGTCGTCGGTCGTACCGATCGTCCTGCCGCTGGCGATCCCGCCACCGGCGAGCCACGCGCTGAAGCCATACGGATGGTGGTCACGACCGTTGGAGCCCTGTTTGACGGGTGTCCGTCCAAACTCGCCAATCCACACCAGGAGCGTGGTGTCCAGAAGGCCGCGCTGTGCCAGGTCGGTGATCAGCCCGGCGATCGGCTGGTCGACCTTCTTCGCCTGCGACTGGTGGTTTCCCTGGCAGTCGCCGTGGGCATCCCAGTCGCCATTGATCAGCTGCACATAGCGGACACCACGCTCGACCATGCGGCGGCCCATCAGGCACATGCGGCCAAACCGGTCACTCGGGCCGCTGCCGATGCCGTACAGTCCCTGCGTCTGGGACGTCTCCTGTCGAAGGTCGATCAGTTCCGGCGCTGCAGTCTGCATGCGAAATGCCAGTTCATAGTTGGCGATGCGGGCATCGAGACGGCTGTCGCCGGGACGGGTGTCGCGATGTGACTGGTTCCACCGGCTGATCTGATCCAGCAGACGCCGCTGGTGCGCCGGGCTGATTGTGTCGGGGCGGGTGAGATTCTGAATCGGTGCGCCCTCCGTCCGCATGTCAGTTCCCTGATAGACGGCCGGGATGAACCCGGACGAATACATCGACGAGCCATTGCGGAACACGCTGTCGGTCATCGCAATGTAGGCCGGCAGGCTGGCGCTCTCGCAGCCAAGACCGTACACGACCCAGGCGCCGATGCTGGGATGTCCGAGCAGCTGCGTGCCGGAGTGCATCATCGTCATCGCCGAACCGTGAATGAACAGCTCGTGATGCATGGAACGGATGATGACCATGCGGTCGGCATGCTGTGACAAGTGCGGGAAGATGCTGGAGATTTCCTGCCCGCTCTCCCCGTACTTCCGGAATGGAAACCGGGGTGCCATGATGCGAGAATCGGCGGTGTTGATCTGGGCGAGGTCGTAATCGCGAAGGCTCTCCGGCAGCAGCTGAC
>SYLK01000080.1 GCA_005809115.1 Planctomyces sp.
ACGGCCATGCGACATATCGCAAAGGCCCCGCATCCGTCAGCGTGCCTCTGATTCGGCAGGCCACGAAACTGGGGATTCGCACGATCTGCTTCTGCCGCGCACGGCAGCAGGTCGAGCGCCTCTGTCGTGCCGTGACCGACGGCCACCCCGGGCTGCGCACCAGGGTCCGGCCATATCGCGGAGGGCTGCTGCCGAATGAGCGGCGCCAGCTGGAGCGCGATCTCGCTGCCGGTCGACTGACCATGATCATCAGTACCAGCGCCCTGGAACTTGGTATCGACATCGGCGATCTGGACCTGTGTATTCTGACCGGACATCCGGGCTCCATGTCCAGTTTCTGGCAGCAGGCCGGACGAGTAGGTCGGCGGGGTTCGCGAGCGGTAATTGTTTACGCTGCCCGCGATACTCCGATCGATCAGTATTTCGTGAATCATCCCGAGTTTGTGCGATCGGCTCCGGTGGAACGCGCCTGGCTGAACGCCGATAATCCATACATCCTGCTGCAGCATCTCCCCTGCGCCGCACACGAGAATCCGCTCCGACCCGAAGAACAGGTGTTCCGGGAACCGGCGTATCCGGCAGCGGTCGAGGTGCTGCGGGCCGACGGCAGTCTGGTCGATTACCACGGCTCGCTCCGCTATGCGCTGCGGGATTACCCTGCTCGAGGCGTCAATCTGCGTGGCCTGACAGATTACAACGTTGACATCTACTGCGGAACGGAGGTCATCGGAGAACTTGATCCCATCGGCGCGCGCGGCACCCTGTACAAGGATGCAATCTATCAGCACCTCGGGCGACGCTATATGTCGCTCGATCTGGATCTGGAACAGAAACTCTGTCGCGTGGAACCCGTGGATGTGGACTACTACACAGAAGCTGTCTGGGAAAGCCGTGTCGCCGTGACGGAATCACTCGATCAGACAGCGCCGTTCGGGGCCCGGCTGGAATTCGGATACGTCAATGTCAATCGCCAGCCGAAACTGTACAAGAAGATCCGTGAACGAACCCTGGAAAACATCGGGTACGGCCCGATCACGCTGGCACCTTTCATCTACGACACGACCGGACTGGCACTGTCTCCTCCGCCTGAGTGGCAACGCGAACTGGAGCAGGCCGACCGGCGTTTCGTCGGCGCCGCGATGTACGGCCTGAGCTATCTGCTGAAACAGACGGCCCCCAGTCTCTGCCTCGGAGATATCCAGAATATCGAAACGGATGTCTCCCTGACACAGCTGGCCGATGGTACCTGGAAGAGTTCGCTCTATCTGTACGATACGGTCGAAGGCGGAGTCGGATACGCGGAAAAGATCTTTGAGATTTTTCCGGAAGCTCTGAAACTCTGTCAGACCATCATCAGCGAATGCCAATGCTCCGCCGGCTGCCCGTCCTGCATCACGCCCCTGCCACCCGGTGTGACCGATACCGACCTGGAACAGTTTCTGGTCGAATCCAATGCCTCGGTGGCTTGTACCGTCAGCCTGCTGAAAGTACTGCTGACGGGGGACATTGAGTTGCCCCGCATCCGGGAAATTCCGCTGCCACCGCGAGCGCAGATCGTCCCGCCTGAGCCGGATCACGAGCAGCTGAGACTCCGGCAGCGACTCGGTCAGGCGGCCCGGATTCTGCAGCAGAAACGAGAAAAAGAACATTGATCTCCGAAGCACTCCAGCATCTCAAAGGGATCGGTCCGGTCCGTCTCGCCCGACTTCAGGCGGCCGGAATTCGGTCCTGGTCCGACATCCTGGACGATCCGGAAAGGATTCCGCAGCGGTGGCGCGCCGACGCCGTCGAAGAATGCCAGTGTGCCCGACAGGCACTCGATTCGGGCGATATTCGGTTCTTCGTAGATCGCTTCAGCGCCCGGGACAAGTGGCGGATCCTGTCCCACTTTCTGGATCAGACGACGTTTTTCGATATCGAAACCACGGGACTGGAAATTGACGCTGCCGTAACCGTGATCGCCTGCTGGCATCGGGGACAGCTGCGGACTTTCGTGGAACATGAAAATCTGGATGATTTCCTGCACCTGCTGGATGATGTGCGGCTGCTGGCATCGTTCAATGGCAGCACCTTCGATGTACCACGGGTGCTCGACGCATTCCACATCCCGCAGCTGCCCTGTCCACATCTGGACCTTCGCTGGCCGTCGCGACATCGCGGACTGACCGGCAGTCTCAAGCAGATTTCGTCGCGCCTCGGCATCCGTCGCCCGTCAGACCTGACGGAAGTGGATGGAGAAATGGCGGTACGCTGGTGGCATGCCTGGCGTCTGCGGGGCGACGCAGCTGCGCGGAGCCGCCTGATTCGTTACTGTGCCAGTGATGTTCTGCTGCTCCTGATGCTGTCCCACCACCTCGCTCTGCTGCCACCGCCACCGGCGGAACACCTGTGGCAGCACCTGCCCGAATCCGTCGGAATCTCCACGGAGTCGTCCGAGGCCCGCCAGACCAGCGATGCTGTCGGACGGAGTTATTATTCCGGGGCATTCGGCCCCGGCAGTCCCGCCATCCTTCGGGGAAGACGACGACTTTCATGACACGGGAAACGGCAGTGTCCGGCGGCCGAGATTGCACGAAACATCCGTCGACGGGGACGAGGCACTACTGCGCGTTTGAACGGCTTCCTCCGGGGGACCCGATAATTGGCGTGCCCGGCGGCAGCGGACGCGCTGCCACACGCAACTGCAGTCCGTGAGCCAGGTCCCGCAGAGACGCATACGCAGCGAAAGAGTCGGGATAGATCCAGAATGTCGCGGCCGAGTCGGGCGGTGCGGTTTCCACGAGCTGTCGGAATCGAGATCCACGTCTGACTGCGTCCTCAACCAGCTCGGATTCCAGCGAAACGTCGGGAGTAACCGTCCAGCGTGAGACGGCAATGCGATAGCCCCCGATTCCGTACTGCAGTGACTCCAGCTGGCTCATCGTATCACGCTCCACCACATAGCTCATCCGATAACCGTTAACCGGGCCGACGACTCCCTCGTATCGGGTGAAACGCGTAACCGCGGAGCGGCGCGACTGGACCTGGGACTTCAGTCGTTCGAGCAGCTCCTGCAACGGCACATGACTGACCCGCCCGCCTTCGACGCGAAAGTGAAGTTCCCCCTCTTCCACTCGCTCGCTCACTGGCGAAAGGCGATGCTGCAGCCGATCTGCGGCCGCTACATCCTGAAGTGCAGCCAGAGATTCCTGAAGCTGCTGTGTTTCGGTCAGCATGCGACGGAGCGATTCCTCCGACTGCGTCTGCTCCGACGTCGTATCAGCCAGTACGCGCAGCACAGCCTCGGACTCACCCGTCAGGTCGGCGAGCTGCTGTTCCAGTTTTTCTGTCGATCGGGCCAGCTGCTGCTGTTCGATTTTCAGCTGTGAATCCTGGCGACTGACCTGCTCCGCGTCCTGCCGCCGGGCAGCAGCCTGCAGCAGCAGAATCTCCTTGTCACCGGAAAGCTGTTCTGTTTCCCGCAGAACTTCAGCTTCCTCGTCGGCCAGTTGGCGCAAAGACAGTTCCAGATCGGCATCCGTATCCAGCAATTCACAGATCGCAGCATGGCGCACCACGATCCGATTGTCGCGCGTACGAACTGCCGCCGGTGACGCCGAGGCAGGTGCCACCGACGGAATCATCGCTGCTGTCGTAGCACGCCCGCTGCCGGGCTCAGTCGGCTGCCGCGCGACCTTCAGGCCGGCAATGACGATCAGAATGATCAGTATGCCGACAATATTGGCGATCACGTCCAGAAACGAATCCGAACCGAATTCCTGTTCAGCAGGGGGTTGGCGGCGGCTCATGATCGGGGCTCGGTCAGAGGAAGCCGCTTTCTGGCGGCACTGCGGGCGGAAAGACCGGGGTTCTTACCGGCGGCACTGCCGGCGGCACTGCCGGCGGCTGCCGGCGATGAAGCTGCGGCAGTACGGACCGGAGGCAGTTCCGGCAGATCATCCAGCCGGACCCGGCCCACTGCTTCTGCCGGTGCAATGTACGGTCCGATCTCGTACACCGAGGCCGAGGGAATGCCCATGTTGCGGAGTTCGCGTGCCAGCGGGATTCGCAACTGCTCGGCTCCGGGACTGACGATGAACTTGACGATCGGCAGCAGCGGTTCCCCAGGACGGGTTCGGGCGGCGGCAACCTCTTCCGAGATACCTTGCAGGAGCGCGGCCAGTGCCACGTCGCGAGTCTCCGGCGTGATGTCAACAGCCGGCTGTGACCCGATCGTGAGATGTCGCGGATCCAGAAACACGGTGACACCGACGGGTGTCATCCGATCGCGACTGAGACTGTGCTGCGACTTCAGCAGCCGTGCCAGATCAGGATCAAGCCGAGACACATCGGCAGTGCCGCGATCGGCAGGCTGTCCCGGCATATTGCCCGGCATATTGCCCGGCATATTGCCAGGCATATTGCCCGGCATATTGCCCGGCATATTGCCCGGCATATTGCTTGGCGATTCTCCTGTGGCCAGCCACTGCATTTCCGGACTCTGCGGGGGCGCCGGAGTTGAGCCAGAATACGGGGTTCGTCCGGCAGAGGCTGTGGCGGGCTGCCTGTCATCAGTCGCCGCCGGGGCAGTGTCGAAATCGGCGAGCCAGTCCGGCTGATTTCGTGCGCCGGGTCGCGTCCCGACGGCAGGCGCCTCGTGTGTCTGATTCTCCAGAGTTTCCCCGGCCACGCCGAAGGCGTCCTCCGGAACTGTCGGAAAGTCGTGATGCGTCGTGGTGAGCGGCAATCGACCCGTCGGACGTGAGCCTGCGGAGTTTTCCGGCGGAGCCGTTTCCGCCGGATTCGTGGGCGCGAGCGCACTGAAGTCACGTACCGGGACGGCGGGCTGTACAGCCAGTTCTCCCGGGCCGCCCGGATCGGTCAACGGACTGCGACGGCGCGGGAGCACGATCTTCCGTCGGGGGGCTTCACCGCCCGCGTAGAGCCGCCCGTCCAGTGGCGAGGAATCTCCTTCGTCTGCCGGCACCACAGCGCCGTCAGACCGAATCACCAGCCGACGAGTGTTAGCTCCATCGCCATCGGACCGGCGAGTCACTGCCTGGGCGTCTTCGCGCAGCATCGCGTAGAGTGTCTCCCGGCGGTTCAGCGCTTCCAAAAGGGCCGTCCGGACGATGCGCACCTCCTCATCCTCGGCTGAACCAGCAGCAATCACACGATCGGGCAGCAGCAGCTCATATCCGAAATGAATGTGGGATTCGCTCAGAATTCGCTGCGCCACATAGAATGGCAGACACCCGGTCGGTCTTACCAGCAGCAGGACATAGGGTTCGGACGCGATGGCACCAGCGCTGCGGTGACGGTGGAGTGCCAGGACTCCGGCGATCAGGGGGTTGTCATTGACGGGAAATCCCTCCATATCCGCCGGCGTCACGCGCATGCCAGTGGGCAAAAATTCAAATCCCCGTTCGGAAACATCAATCACGATCGGAGTGCGCGTGGTCCCGGTGGGGTTGGAAAACTCGAGTACCGTCTTCACTCCGGCGGTGTGCGAAGCCTCAGACTGCTGCTGTTTCCGAATTGTCAGCTGCCGGCGAAGCGCGAGCAGTGCTGAGCGGGCCTCGTGGAGCTGCAGGGTATTCACCTCGGACTCAGAGCGCAGGACAGCCAGCTGCTGCTGTTTCTCCAGCAGGTCCTTCTCCGCTTCGCTGACGCGCACTTTCAGCAGTTCCGTGCTCTGCTGATGCTGAGCAATTTCCTGCTGCAGCGACTGGAGCTGCGCCGGTGTCGCGGTCAGGACGGCCGACTGCGCCTCGAGCTCAACGGCCAGGCTGCGGTGCTGTTCACGGAGCGCTGCGAGCCGTTCCGTCTGCTGCGAAAGCCTGGACTCGGCAGCCACCAGCTGTGACCGGTTTGCGCTGATCTGGTCGTGCAGCCCTGCGAGCTGCCAGTCAAGTTCTTCCAGCAGTGCGTTGTCGTCGCGGGTCAGTGCATCCGAAATCGCGACTGAGGCAGCAGATACCGGTTGTTCCGCAACCAGCGGCGATGAAGTCTCGGTTTTCGCAGCCGACTGCTGGTCCCGGCGAATCTGCCGCGTGGTGACGAGCAGCAGCAGAATCAGCGCCCCCATCGCGCAGACCAGCACGGCGAGAAAGGGAAACAGGGAGATCGCTGTACTGTGCCTTCGCCGAGCCATGAATCAGCTGCTGTCCTGACTACTCATCAAGGCCGTCCGGGGCAGGAATTCGGCCAGCGGCCGGGAACTGCCTTAGAGGCTCTCACAAAACCGGGACTGGCTCCCGCGGTACTGCGAAAAATCCTGCGAAATATGACTACCAAACGGTGCCTGTCCCGGTTCTGTGAGAACCTCTTAGAACCCCTGACAAAACCTGCGTGAGCCGCGACGTTTGGGATGACGTTTCCGGCAAGCAGCAAGGAGAAGGCGGGACATCCCGTCGCCGACGAGCGACGCGGCCTGAAACGTCACTCCAAACGTCCCGCAGGGTTGCTTCGAGAGCGGCCGATCTGCGGCGTCATCGCTCCTCGACGACATGTGTCGCCTCGTCACTCTTCCTTGCATCTCGACCACTCTCAAACCAACGCGGCCGCGGAGGTTTTGTCAGGGGTTCCTATACTCCGAGGCGGAGACCCCGGTCAGGCCGCGGACCGCATGTGTGTCTTGGCCGTCAGAACGTTGACGGCTGCATTCAGGCTGCTCAAAGTCTGTTCGAGGGTTTCCACCACGCGGATTCCCTGAATGTTGTCATTCAGCTGCTGCTGCAGCTGAGTGAGTCGCTGTTCCGATTCGGTCAGAGTCAGCAGAGTCCGACCGAGGCGGTGAAGCTCCTCAGACTGCTGGGCCGAGGCCAGCGAGCTGACCTGCAATGCGTTGTGCCAGGCATCGATCCGACCGGCCATTTTGTCCAGAGCTTCCTGCATCTCGCGGGCAAAGTTCTGCGTACTGGTTTCCAGGACCTGGCCCCACACACTGCTGGCATCGTTGACCAGG
>SYLK01000081.1 GCA_005809115.1 Planctomyces sp.
CTGTGGGTACTTAGATGTTTCAGTTCCCCACGTTCGCCCCGCCCGCCTATGTATTCAGCGAACGGTAATTCAGGGACCCCGGGATCAATGCTCGTTTGACAGCTTCCCCGGGATTATCGCAGCCTTCCACGCCCTTCATCGCCTACTGGTGCCAAGACATCCCCCACACGCCCTTATGTATCTGGCCACAGTGATTCACAATCACGACCGCAAATCTGCCGCCGGTGTGAACCTGCAGATACATTTTTGAACTCGCTCCAGACATCCGGCTGTTGCCAGCCAGATACCTTTCGCTCGCTCGGAAAACGATTTCAGATGCCACTTAAACTTTTTCAAATTGTCAAAGATCGTGCCCCGCTTCAGGAAGCCGGGCTGCTCACCGGCCGCAGACCTTTTTGGCTGCGACCTGCGAGCGGGGTACTGTAACGAATTGGTTTTCGTTCGTCAACAGTCCGAATCTTATTTTTTTTAGATTCGTTCCTGATGGAGACGATCGGGATCGAACCGACAACCTCCGCCTTGCAAGGGCGGTGCTCTCCCAGTTGAGCTACGTCCCCGCTGAAACACCCGCATGTCCCTGATGGACAAAGGCATTTCGTCGGTCATCTCCTTCTGACCGCACTGGGCGTACGTGGACTCGAACCACGGACCTCAGCTTTATCAGAGCTGCGCTCTAACCAACTGAGCTATACGCCCGAAGTCACAAACTGATTTCGGGTTCGTCATTCTGGCAGTCTGTTTCCCAATTGTCCAGTGACGGTTCCACGTTGTTCCGGATTTCTCGCGAAAACCGCGCCCCGACCGCCGGTTCCGCTGCGCCTGCCCTCATTGATCGGGCTGGCCAACCCCGTTTTTTCACGTTTTTTTGGAAAAACCCCGGCCATCCGCCACCCCTCCCGGTTCTCACAGCCGCTCGTACGCGACCCGGACTAATTCCTCACAGTCTTCCATCCGGCCCGATCGGATGCCGCGCCCGAACCAGCGCGCGCGCTGCTCGGAAGTGCCATGCGTGTACCGGTCCGGCTGCACACGCCCCGTGGCCTCCCGCTGCAGCGTGTCATCCCCAATCTGGTTGGCCGCCGTGATCGCCTCCTCCATGTCCCCCGGCTCCATGATCGCAAACTCCTTGTGCGCATAGTGCGCCCACACCCCCGCCAGGAAATCCGCCTGCAGCTCCAGCCGTACAGACATCTGGTTCGACTGCCGTTCATCTCCCTTCTGCCGGGCCTCATCCACGACACGGCTGTAGCCCGTCAGGTTCTGCACATGATGTGCGACTTCATGGGCAATCACATACGCTTGAGCGAAATCCCCGGGCGCGCGATGCCGCCGAGCAAGGTCCTCAAAAAAAGCCGGGTCCAGATACACCTTCTGGTCACGTGGACAGTAAAACGGGCCGATGTCCGCCTCGGCCACACCGCATCCGGAGTTGACAGAGCCCGAAAAGATCACCAGTTTCGGCGGCGTATAGGCCAAATTCCGGACCTGCTCACGAAACAGCCGCGTCCAGACCGCTTCCGTGTCGCGCAGCACGACCGCAATGAATTCCCGGGCTTCATCGTCAATTCCGCCGGCCGAATCGGCTGCCACGGGCGCATTCCCGGCAGCCTGCTGACCCTCCTGCAGCTTTCGCGCGATTTCACCGGCAATCTCTTGCGCCCCCGGCGGTGCATCCAGCAGTTTCATCACCAGCACAATGATCACGATCAGAATGCCGCCGCCGCCGCCCATGGCCATCTGCGGTGACATTCCCCGCCGATCCTCAACGTTTTCGCTGCGTTCTCGCCCTTTCCACCGCATCTGTTGCTCCCCCCGACAAGCCTTATCACACAGTAAAACCGGTTCCACCCCGAAAACACCGTTCCTCACAGGACCATCTTCAACTCGAGTGCCCCTGACGCACGGCTGCCCCCGGCAGATTATAGCAGCCTCTGCTCGTTTTCGCAGAATCTGCAGGGCTTCGCTGCCGCAGTCCTGTGCCCCAGGACGTCGCGCCGACGCCCCGTCGCAATTTTCCTGGAAAGTATGCCATCGCGGGAACGCCGCCTGATGTATAAGATTCCGGTCAGCCACGCCGGCTGTGATTCGTGGTGCGATCGTCGTCAAGCCACAACGCCGGCTTTCGTCGGAAACGAGCCATGCGCAGTGAATCTGAAGTCCTGTTCGAAGACAACCCGTTTTCCATCCCGGTTGCCGATCGGGTGCGGCGGCTGCCGCCCTATCTCTTCGGCACAATCAACAAGAGAAAATACCAGCTCCGTGTCGCCGGCGTGGACGTCATCGACCTCGGCATGGGAAATCCCACGGATCCGCCGGATCCGCTGATCGTGCAGAAGATCGAGGAAGCGCTGGCGGATTCACGCAACCATCGATACTCCGTGTCCAACGGAATCGGCAATCTGCGCAAGGAAGTGGCCGCCCGATACTGGAAACGTTACGGTGTCCGACTCGACCCCAACGACGAAGTCCTCGCCTGTCTCGGCTCCAAGGAAGGGTTCAGCCACATGTGCCTGGCCCTCATGGGACCCGGAGATACGGCAGTCGTGCCCGCTCCGTCATTCCCGATCCACGTGTATTCCGTGATGCTGGCTTCAGGCAATGTGATCGCCCTGGATGTCCGCGATCCGGAGAAATTTCTGCGGAACATTGCCTATACGTGCGAGCATCTCGTGCCGAAACCAAAGGTTGTCGTGGTCAACTTTCCTCACAATCCGTCGTCGACCGTGATCGAACGTGATTTCTATGTCGAACTGGTTCGACTGGCCCGGCGACACAACTTTCTCGTCATCAGCGATTTCGCCTACGCGGACATCTGCTACGACGGCTACATGGCCCCCAGCTTCCTGTCGACACCGGGCGCCCTGGAAGTCGGCGTGGAGCTGACGTCGATGAGCAAGAGTTACAGCATGGCCGGCTGGCGGATTGGTTTCTGCTGCGGCAATTCCGAGATGGTGCGAGCACTCGCCACGATCAAGGGGTACTACGACTACGGTATCTTTGCGCCGATTCAGATCGCCGCGATCGTCGCCATGCGCCACTGTGACGCGGCCGTCGAGAGCATTGCCGCCGAATACCAGCAGCGCCGCGATGTGCTCTGCGACGGACTGAATCGAATCGGCTGGAATGTGACGCCGCCCCGCGCCGGGATGTTCGTCTGGGCCGAGATTCCTGAGCCGTGGAGAAAAATGGGCTCGATCGAATTCGCCATGAAACTGCTGAACGAAGGCGGTGTCGCAGTCAGTCCCGGCCGCGGTTTCGGTCCGGAAGGCGAGGGCTGTCTGCGTCTGGCCATCGTGGAGAATTCCCAGCGTCTGCGACAGGCCGTGCGACAGATTGACAAGTGCCTGAGCGCCGCAGCGACCACGGTCTGACAACAACTGCGGTCCGGGGCTCCCCGGGCGGCCCGGAAATCTCCGGCGGAAGCGATTCCGCCGATCATCTGCCGATTATCCGCGTCGGCCGCCGCGTGGCAGCGGCCCGGCCGGCCGCAATGCTCAGGTGCGGATTCCCGGCCAGCAGGAATCTCCAGGGCTGCCTCAGGCCGCAGCTCAGGCCGACTCGCACATCGGTGACAATCTGCGATTCCGCAAATCCTGCGGCGCGGCCGCGGATATGACGTTCCGCCGACACGAGCGACGTCCCGTGATCTTCGCCGGACAGCGCGATGGCCTGACCAAGTCGGCCCGGGCCGGAACACAGCTCGCTCGACCGTTCGCGTCCCCGTCGCCGCTGCATCAGCGGAATGCCGCGTGTCGGCGCCAACGCCCGAAACAGAATGATCCCATCGCGCGCCAGGACATTCAGCAGCCAGTGGATCCCATAGTTCAGGAATACATAGACCGTTCCGGGATCGTGTCGCTGCAGGAATTCTCGGGCGGCCGGCCGACGAAACGTATGACAGGCCGGATCACCATCCGCAGCATATGCCTCGGTTTCCACAATTGTGCCGCCAACCCCGTCCCAGGTCAGCTCGCATCCCACCAGCAACCTCGCCACATCAAGGTGTGGCTGATCGAAGAATGACTTCAGCAGCGGGCCACTCTGCTCAGCAACTGGTGACAATGTTCCTTTGGCGTCCAGGCTGTTCTGCA
>SYLK01000082.1 GCA_005809115.1 Planctomyces sp.
ACGGGGTGTCCCGTCTTCTCCTCGCTCCTTGCCTGAGACGCCACCACAATCGTCGCGGCTCACGCAGGTTTTGTCAGGGGTTCTAAGTCGCGTGACCAGTCAACGTCGCGTCAAGCCGAAGGCCTTTGTTCAGGATGCTCGGGTCACCGGGGAAGACCGCGTTCGCGGCTCGGTGGCAGCATCAGCTGCTGTCGATTCCGCCCGTGCACATGGGAAAAGCTCCCGCAGAACGATGCCGGTTTGCGTTCAGGATCGTGCCATGTCTGATGCAGCGAGATCTGCGAGGCAGTCTGATCAGTGCCAGGGTCACCCCCTGCCCTCTTGCCGCTGGTCGTGACGGCCGCTCACTCGCCGCATGTTCGAAGACCGGCAGCTGAGAAGGATCCGACTGCGGGACATGCGGGACACCGGAAGGCTGGGAATTCCCGGAAGGACAAGAAGAATTGAGAGGAGATCGCTGCGGAAGTCAACATGCTGCGGGCGGAAACCGGGGAACCAGAGACGATTCCAGTCCTTCTTTCGACGCGGCCGGCAGCCGTCGTGCCCGGATGTCAGGCAGGCGTGAGTCCACTGCCGCGACGGTGACCAATTGGACTTTGGGCGGCGGCCGAGGCTCGAGGCTCGGGGGTCGGGAAAAGTGGTGTTCCGTAACGGAGAAACTCCGGTTATCCTTCGGTCCGCGACCGGTACAAAGTTCGCAGTCAGCGCAAACCTCGTGAGCGTGACCCATTCCGCCCGACTGAAAGAACGTCCCGAACGTTCACCAGCGGATCCAGCTCCATTGCGTCAGGACTGCCTTGCAGCCTGGACTTCTCAGGAAAAGGACAGATGGCAGATCGGGATTACAGTCAGTACCAGCAGAAGGTCATTCGGCGGTACTACGACAACAAGGAGCAGATTGACGAGCAGCGGCTCAGCGAGCTGGTCACGAATTTGTATCTCGCTCCGCCGAAGAAGCAGGAGAAGATGTGGGAAACGGCGCGGGAGCTGATGGAACGCATGAAGCTGCCGGCGGCGAGAATCGAACACGTGATGAAGACGAAGGATGCCGCTGTGCTGGCGAAGGTTGTGGAAGAGTTGCAGAAGGGTGTGATCAAACGGGGATAGCCGGGCAGCGCGGCTGAACAGGCTGCGGGAGTTGACACCGCATGGACGCACATCGGATGACGGTACTGCAGGTGCTTCCGGCGCTGGAAGGCGGAGGCGTGGAACGCGGCGTGCTGGAAATCGCCGAGGCCCTGACGGCAGCCGGCCATCGCTCGCTGGTCGTCTCAGCCGGCGGACGGATGGTGCGGGAGCTGACTCATCATGGCTCCGAGCACTTCACGTGCCCTGTCGGCGCTAAATCGCCAATGACGTTGCGGTGGGTGCCGTGGATGCGCCGGCTGATGGTTCGCGAGGGCGTCGACATCGTGGACATTCACTCGCGACTCCCCGGCTGGATCACGCTGCTGGCATGGAAAAGTCTGCCGCCTGCCCTGCGTCCTCGCCTTATTTCCACAGTGCATGGACTGCATTCGGTCAGTCGCTACAGCGGTGTGATGTGCTCCGGGGAAGTCGTGATTGTCGTCTCGGAGACGGTCCGGGAATATGTGCGGCAGAATTATCCCTGGGTGCAGGAATCTCAGCTCCGACTGGTTCATCGCGGGATCGATGGGAGTGAATATCCGCGGGGATTTCAGCCGGATGTCGCCTGGAAACGTTCGTTTTCCGGGCAGTTTCCACTGGCGGCGGCTCAGCCGCTGATCATGCTGCCGGGGAGGATTACGCGTCTGAAGGGACACCAGGACTTTCTGACGATGATGGCGCGTCTGCGCGACTCCGGTGTGGCTGGTCACGGTCTGATCGTGGGCGGGGCCGAGACGTCGAAGGCCGGCTATCTCGAGGAAATCCGCCAGTTGATTGGGCAGATGGGTCTGCAGGAGCGGATCACACTGACCGGGCACCGGGCCGATCTGAAAGAGCTGTACGCCATCTCGCGAGTGGTTGTCTCGTTGTCACAGACTCCGGAGTCATTTGGGCGGACAGTTGCGGAGGCACTTTCGGTCGGGACACCCGTGGTCGGGTACGCACATGGTGGAGTCGCAGAGATTCTGGCAGCACAGTTTCCTTCCGGAGCGGTTCCCTGCGGTTGTATCACGGAGCTGGCAGATCGAGTGGAGCAGATTCTGAGCCGTAGAATTCCTCTCGTGATCGGCCCGAATGCGTTCGAGAAATCCGACATGCTGCGGAAGACACTTCAGGAATACACGGAGGTCACTCATGGGAGTCGGCGAGCTGCTGCCTGAGCCGCGTCAGACCGCCGGCGCCGGGCTTCTCTGTGGCGGACTGCGCGAGTGCCTGCGGCAGCTGCACGGCGGCCCCTGGCGATTTCTGCAGCTGCGCGGCGCTGCGGTTGACTCCCGGTCCGTCGATCACGACGACATTGATCTGCTGGGGACACGCGAGTCGGTCGACTTGCTGATCGCCGCTGCCTGGGCATGGATGCGCGCAGGAAAGTGCCACCTGCACGTCGTTTCACGACGACCGGAAAAGGTTGAGCTGACGCTGTTTTCGCGAGACGGCCGACAGCGTGTGCAGTTTGATCTGTGGATCGTGCTCGCGCAGTTTGACGGCGGACGCAGACAGCTTGTTCATGCGGACTGCGAGCCGTGGATTACTGATCGTCAGGCCGGTATCGGCCGCCTGCCGGTGCAGATGGAATGCTGCATCTACGTGCAGCATCTTGTTGCGAAACGAAAAGCGATCAGAAGTGACAGCTGTCAGCAGCGTCTGCAGGATTATCGTGATCGCTGTGCGCAAGCCGGGTCCACGGAGCTGGCCGGTCTGCTGGAACGTATCCGGAAGGAGCGCCGCATTGGCCGTCAGGATGCACAGCAGACTCTGCAGCGGCTGGATGGAACTGCGGGCCCCCGGCTGCAGGCCGTTCCACGGAATCGACTTTCGGGATTCGTGTCAAAACTTCGGCTGTCGTGGCTGACCGAACCGCGGATGACGCGACTGATTTCGCTGATCGGGTGTGACGGCGCGGGCAAGACAACCCTGGCCGAACGGATTGTGGCTGCGAATCCGGAGGCATTTCGTGTGGTCACTGGCAAGCGTCTGTATCGCGGGGCGCTGCTGTATAAGCTGGCGGTGATTTTCCTGCGTCCGCTGATCACGCGTTCGCGCGAGCGTTTCGACGACATTCTGGCCCCGGTTCTGTATCTTCGGGCAGCCTTGTCGCTGCGGATCAGGGTCCTGACGACAGGACGTCGCGTATCGCTGATTGATCGTTCCCTGGTCGACTTCCTGTACGTTGACCGCAAGACGGACACGCCTGCATTCCGCTGGCGGTGGCTGACGAGGCTGGCGGGCTGCCGGATTCCGACGATCCATTGTACGGCATCGCACGAAACGGTGATGAGTCGCAAGCAGGAGATCACGAGGGCCGGGCACGCTGCGTACGACCGCGACATGTTTCACGAGCTTTCTCGCCGGGTACCGACCAACTACCTCGCGTTCAATAACGACCAGCCACTGTCCGAGGCTGTGTCGGCGATGCAGTGCATCCTGATGCGACTGCTGCCGGAACGGGAAATGTCGCGAACGCCGGATTCGTCGGGCCGCGAAGCTGCCGCTGTCCACCGCATCGGCACTTCGACTGACGGTGACCAGCCAGACCGCGCTGCTGCCTGAAGCGAATCTTTGCGGCAGGGTCGGCGCGAGGGGCAGTGACCGAAATTGTGGGCCTGATCGCGTTCACGCGCCTTCCGGGGCTGGTGCTTTGTCAACGTAGAAACTTTGACGCTGAGAACCCCTGACAATGCACTGGTGTTCCGGCGCCTTTATTCGACGTGACACGCGGCCACCAGTTCCATGAAGCCGGTTTCGGGTATTCGAATCAGGGACGGGAAATTGTCTGCCGGGACACCGTTGCGCAGGATGCGATTTGCGAGCTGATATCTGCCGTCATACCGTCCGGAAAGCAGAGTTTCGACGCGGGAAAAGTGCTGTTTGTAGAGATCGAGCAGATCCACACCGATTTCCCGCGACCGGCTTTCAATCATTCGGCCGAATTCGACGGTTTTTTCATGCGAATAGATTTCTGCGATGATCGCGATTCCGCCCGGTTTGAGTACCCGTCGGATCTCACGGATGCAGGCGTTCAGATCCGGCGGTATCGTGAGTACACGGGAGATCACGACACAGTCATAGCTGGCGTCGGGGAACGACATCGCCTGAACATCCTCGCGAAAATCGACACCCGGCTGAAACAGGTCGGCTGTGTGGCAGGTGCCGTACAGGGCGGACAGCCATTCCCGGAGGCAGAGTTCCGGTGCGATATGCAGGAGTGACTTCTGCGGGCTGCCGTGCGGCTGCAGCACATCACGAATCACCAGCCGCAGCATCCGATGTCGTTCGGCAGCACCGCAGCCGGGGCACTTGGAATCCGCGCGAACGATGTCCGGATCATGGCTGACACGCTTGTCCTTGAATGGTCCGTGGTAGCCGCAGATGGGACATTCGAACTGCTCCCTGTTGCGGTAAAGTGCTCGGTACAGTGTCGGTCGGAGCGACTGTTTGATCCGTTCCGTGAATGCGTACCTCATGGTCTGATCACCTTCCCTGGAAGACCGGAATCCGAGTACAGCGAAGAAAACAGCACCTGTCTGGACAGCATAGCAGCGAGTGCGAGTGGAGGTAAAGACGGGTCCTAACTGAACACTCCACGCTTTCCGGTTCGGATTCGTATACGGAAGGCGGCCAGTGAGTCATTGCCCGCGACTTTGATGCGTGACACTTCCCAGGGATCGGTGGGGGGCCAGGGGGAAATCCCCGGCTCGGTGGTGAATGCACCCGAAAATCCGGCCGCGCGGACCATTGCCACATGATCATCGCCGTAGATGCCGAATGGATAAGCGAAAGTGGGCACCGACTGACCGAAAATCCGAGGAAATTCCTCGGAAGCCCCGGCGATTTCGTCGCGGGCCTCCGCCGGACTGAGCGCCTGCAGGTTCGCATGTGTCCGCGTATGTCCGCCGAGTTCCCAGCGACCGCTGGCGAGCATGGCACGGACCTGATCATCCGTCAGCTTGGGTTCGGACTGCAGTTCTTCGTCCGAATGGTGTGCCTTCTTCCTGCTGGACCAACCAGTCGCACGATCACTCACCAGGAACAGTGTGGCCTTTGCGCCGAACTGAGCCATGAGAGGGTCGGCTGCAGTGAGGTTGTCGGCATATCCGTCATCGAACGTGAGACAGACCGAACGTTCCGGGAGGTTTCGGTCGTGGAACAGCTGGCTGGCAAAAATGAAGTGAAAACGCTGGCTGCTGAGCCAGCGGAGCTGTTCAGCGAAGGCAGGAGGAGGCACTCTGAGCTTGTTGAACTTCGCACCGGGGCGGTGTTCCCGGACCATATGGTACATCAGGATTCGTGGGTAGCGCCAGTCCGCCGGGGGCTTCCACCAGGCGTATCGCACGCTGAGCCAGCCGGCGACACCGAGGGCGGCGGCGGTCGTGGTGAGCAACAGCGTTGGCAGAACCACAGGGCATCCTTTCAGTGGCTGTCTGCTGCGAAACCGCTGGAACAGGCGAGGATTCGTCCGGGCACCGGGGACGAGCGGGCCGTCTGGATTGTGGCGCCGGCCGGACTCTGTCGCAAGATCTCTTTTGCCGGTGTCATCAGCCGCTGGCGGGAGTCTGCCGAGGATCGGAACGTTCATCTTGACGGGTTTTGCCAGACGGGGTTACAACCCCGCAGCGGCGGGCGTCGGAGGTGTCCTGAGGCAGCTTTTCGGCGTGTTCCCGCAGCCCGTTTCGGTCAGGGTGGATTGTGCACTCCCCGGCCGACGTATCGGAAACGTGTGCAGCAGCAGTTTTCCCGCTCGAACCGCGAAACGAACGTCATGCAGGTCTACCTTCGAATCGGGAAGTATTTGTGGCCCTATCGCCGCATGTTCCTGTGGTCGATCGCCTGTGCCGCCATTGTTTCGGTTTTCTGGGCCATGAACCTGTCGATCGCGTTTCCGATTGTCAAGGTGTTGTTTCAGAATGGCAGTCTCCAGTCTTACGTTGAGTCACGGATTGGCGAGCTGGATGCGGAAATTCGGCAGGAAACGGCAGCTCTGCAGCAGCTGGAGCCGGATCGCGTCGAGCGGCGGTCACGCACCCAGAAGCGTCTGAGTGATGCGTCGCATGAGCTGGTGCTGATGACACAGGTACAGAAACGGATCCTGCCATACATTCCGAACGACAAGTTCGAGACCGTAACACTGATCCTCGGCATTCTGCTGGCTGCGACATTTCTGAAAGGCGTCTTCATTTATCTGCAGGAGCTGCTGGTCGGAAGTGTGGTGCAGCTGACTGTGAACGCGATTCGGCAGGACTGTTTTCGAACGGCGCTGCGGCTGGATTACCAGTCAGTCAGCCGGATCGGTGCGTCGTCACTGATGTCGCGGATGACGAACGACATAGAACAGATGACGGTGGCGATCAGGGTGTTTGGAGTCAGCCTGGTGCGGGAGCCGCTGAAGGCCGGGGCCTGTACGGCGATGGCGTTCTTCGTGAACTGGCGTCTGACCCTGCTGGCGGTTACGGTTGTGCCCCTGCTGGGCCTGGTGTTCCACAGCTATGGCCGGAAGCTGCGCCGGGCATCTCATCGCACCATGGAGAGCATGGCGTCAATCTATGCGTGTATCTCGGAATCGTTCAGTTCCACCAGAATCGTGATCGCCTTCAGTGGCTTCCGCCAGCATCGCAAGCAGTTCCTCCGGGTGAACCGTGACTACTATAACGATTC